>JALEND010000066.1 GCA_022768045.1 Mycoplasmatota bacterium
TAAAAAAAGATTTAAAAGATATGTTAATAAGTACTCTAAAGCTTTATTAAAAAAGTATTCTTATAAAGAAGAAGAAAATACTAAGGTAAAAAAAGAAGATTTAACTGATAATGAGTTAGAGGTACTTGATTTTACAAAGACGATTTCACTTCCATCTAGTGAAGTATTAGAAATGTTTGAGTTTGCTAAAAACTTAAATATAAAAGATACTGATGATTTTGATGAAATAACTACTTTAATAAAGGAAAAATTAAAAAGAGAACAAATTATATGGTCAGCTGTTTTAATAATATGTATTTTAGTATTTGTATCAGTTGGTGTTTACTTAATTAGTTGGCAATTAGAAAATAATAAAACAAAAAATCTTGTTAAAAAAATGCAAGAAGTAGCTAAGGAAGATAAAAAAGTAGAAACTACAACAACTATTAGTGCAAATAAAGCTGAAGAAGTACCAAAAGAAGTACAAAATATAGACTTTAACAAATTATTACAAATGAATTCTGACACCAAGGGCTGGATTAATGTTCCTGGGACAAATATTGACTATGCATTTGTTCAAACAAATGATAATGAGTATTACTTAAATCATTCTTTTGATAAGTCATACAATAAAAAAGGATGGGTATTTTTAGATTATAGAGATGATATAGATAACTTAAAAGATAATACAATCTTATATGCTCATGGATTATTAAATAAGGTAATGTTTGGTACTTTAAAAAAGGTTGTTACACCAGAGTGGTATAATAATGAGGCTAATAGAAAGATATTAATTACAACACCAAAGGGATATTATTATTGGGAAGTATTTTCTACTTATACAATAGAACCAGAAAGTTATTATATAACAACTAGATTTGAAAATGATGATGCATATAAAAAATTTTTAAATATAATAAAATCAAGAAGTGTTACTGATTATAAGGTAGATGTAACAACTAAAGATAAGATACTGACATTATCTTCTTGTTATGATCATACAAAAAGAGTAGTATTACATGCTAAGTTAATTAGTAAAAGTATTAATTAATGATAATAAATAAAGGGTTATTAATTAATCCTTTTTATTTTTTGTACCATAAAAAATCACTAGATATTATTCTTTTAATAGAAATTTTAAATGTTGACCAGTGGGAGGCTTTATGTTATTATAAACATATAAGATAGTAAGCAGTATTAATTATCTATATATGAGGAGTAAGGAAGGAAAAAAGTGGTATGAAAAAGTTTTTAAGTTTTTTATTAGTAGTTATAGTAACATTTATAGGGGTTATAACGGTTAAAGCAGAGGATTATAAAATAGTTGCAAATGTAAATGATTCAACTTTAAAAATGACTGTTGAAGGAACATTTGATTTTACTAATTATGCTTATTTTGTTTGGTTTGCAAACGAAAATGATCAAGCACCAGCTTTAGGTAATGTAGATAATACTAATGATTCAATTATCGGAAATTGGCACTATTTTTTTGAAAATAGTACTGATAAATCAGTAGAAATTCCAATAAAAGATGATTGGTATCTGTTAAAAGGGTATGATTATGCTTATATACAAAAAAGAAATAGAGAAACTGATGAATATAGTTTAGTTGCCTCTAAGATAAAAATAGAAAGGCCATCACTTCCATCAAATAAGAAAAGATATAGTTTTTCTAGTGTACATGATGGTTTATTATCTAGATATATAGATTTTCCTTATATTGGAAAAACTGGTAATCATAAATTATATACTAAAATTGGTAAAATTACAGATACATCTTTATTAAGAGAATACAGTAATAATAAGTTTGATAATTTATTTACATACGCAAAAAATGATAAAAATGGTAAATTAACTTCGTGTACGTTTGGTATTTCAAATGATGATTGTTATGGTAATAATTCTAATTATAAACTATCAGGTATTGAAGTTGGTTCATATTATTATGTATATTTTTACATGGATGATCCATTATATAGAGATGTAAGCTCAGTTTTAATTGCAGAAGGTATAGAGGGTTCTGATAATGAACCTAACTATATTCATTATATAGAAAATATAGATAATGCAACAGATAAAACAGTATATACTGGTGATGTAGTAGCTAATCCAAAGACTGCAGATTTTAAAATTATATTTATAGTATCTTTAGTTATAATTACAATTTTAGTTTCAATAATAGGAAGAAAAAAATTAGCGAAAATAGTTAAGAAATAAAGGAAAATTATTTAATTTTCTTTTTTTTTACATATATTTTATTAGGTGATTTTTTTGATAACAGTTAAAGATTTAATAAGAGTATGTAATGGTAAATTATTATGTGGTGATATAAATGCTGAAATAAAAGATCCATTTATATCATCATTGGAAGCAGTTTTTGAAGGTACTTTTTTTGGAGTGGGTAATAATTATAAATATTATAAAGATGTACTAGAAAAGAAAGCTAGTGTATGCGTATTACCATTTACTAAAGACATAAATTTACGTGGATTTAATAATGTAACTATTGTAATGGTAAAAGATGTTTTAGAAGCTATGAGAAGCCTTGCAGCATATAAAAGAAGGTATATTAAAAATGTTATAGGAATTACTGGGAGTGTAGGTAAAACAACAACTAGTAACATAATAAAAAACATACTTAAAAGTAAGTATAAAGTATTTTGTACCAAAAAAAATAGAAATGGTCAAATAGGAGTTCCACTTACCATATTATCAGTTAAAGATGAAGATGTATTAGTGCTAGAGATGGGAATTAGTAAGGAAGGTGAGATGGAAAAATTATCTTTAATAGCTAAACCAAATATAGTAGTAGTAACAAATATTTATTCATCACACGTAGAAAACTTTGGTGATAGAAAAAAGATATTAAAGGAAAAACTTAAAATAATAAATAATTATACTAATTATGTAATAGTAAATAATGACAATGATTTACTAAGAAATTATAAATATAAAGAAGAGTATAAAGTAATTAGATATTCTATTAATAATGATAGTAATTATAAGGCTTTAAACGTAGTTGATGATAAAATATCTAGTTTTGATTGTAATAACATATCAAATATAAAGGTAAATGGTCCTAAAGATATTATATATAACATACTTGCAGCAATTTGTGTATCAAAGTTATTTAACATAGACGATACATTAATAAAAGATAACTCATTTTTATTAGATAATGAAGAACATAGATTAAGTGTAATAAAAAATAAATATTTTACAATTATAGATGACAGTTATAACTCATCTTTAGAGTCTGTTTATAATGCACTTAATTACTTAGATAAATTTAAAGAAAATAAAATAGTTATATTAGGTGATATATTAGAAATAAATAATTATAAAGAAACTTATAACTTGATAGCTAATAAGTTAAATGAATATAAAATAGAACTTTTAATAACAGTAGGAGATAAATCGAAAATAATAAATAAATATTATAAGGGTAAGTCATTGCATTTTAAAAATGAAGAATTAGTAAGAAGAAAAATATTAAAATTAATAAGTAAAGATAGTGTTATATTAATAAAAGGTTCTAATAGAATTAAATTATTTAACATAGTTAATTACTTAAATAATTTATAGGATTATTTACATAATTTTACTTTAAAAATAAATTATAATTAGTTAATAAATAAAAAATTCTTTTTCGTATGTTATTATATATTTATAGGTAAAGTAAAGGAGTATAGGTTTGAATATGAAAAAGAAGATGTTAATACTTTTTTTATTAACTGGAATTTTATTTATTAGTAATTTAACTAGTATAAATGCAAAGATTGTTTTAGAAGAGTGTGAGTATAGTGATGAATTTGTAAAGTACATGAAACTATCTGATAAAGAAAAGAAAAAGGATGTAATGCCAAATATATGTAAAAGTCTTAAAAGTTCTTATACCCCTCATGGTAGTGCACTTGCTTCTGCAAGTCAAAGTTCCTTTGATCTTAGAAATGTAAATGGTAAAAGTTATGTTACAAGTGTAAAAGATCAAGGAAAAACAAATGCATGTTGGACGTTTGCAACAAATGCTGCATTAGAATCTAACATACTTATAAATCAAAATAAAAATACTGATTTAAGTGAAGCTCATATAGAATTATCAGAACAAAATACATTCCCTCAAAGTAGGTATTGGAATCCTAATAGAAAGTTTAATGACGGAGGTAATTATTATTTATCTACTAGTTATTTATTAACAAGAAGAGGTCCTGCACTAGAAAGTAATTTTCCTTTTAGTAATTTAACTAATGCAATATCTTCTAATACCTTTGATGCAAATACTTTAAATAATAAAAAAACTTCTATTAATGTAAATAAAGTTACTTATTTTTCTCAAGGAGATAATAAGTCTTGTTCAAATGATAGCATTACAAATATAAAAAAATACTTAGTAGAAAATGGTGCAATTACTACTATGATGTACTGGGATAATAATTATGTATCACTTGATACTAATACTTTAACTGTAGGTCCATATTACTATTATAATGGAAATAGTTCCGCTAATCACGGAGTTACAATAGTAGGATGGGATGATAATATTTCAATAAGTAAGTTTGGTAATACTAAACCAACTCGTAATGGAGCATTTATAATAAAGAACTCATATGGTACTAGTTATACTGATGAAGGCTATAAAATAAACATGGGTGAAGGTGGATATTTCTACGTTTCGTATGAGGATAGTGTTATATGTAATCAGTTATTTGGTTTTTCTGATATAGATAGTATATCAAACGTTGCTTATTATACTCAAGAAGCATATTTAGCATATAATATTGCATTGAAAAAAGATGAAATTATTAAAGATTTTACAGTAGCACCTGTATATGTAGGTGGTAAATTTAAAAAGAAAACAACGTCTTTAGAAAAACTAAGTAAAGTATCATTTGCATCACCAGGCGCTAATATGAAGTATGAAATTTATTATATAGGTACTAATCCATTTAATAATGCAAATAAAAAAATAAGTGATTATACACTTTTAGCATCATCAGTTACAACAAGTGCTGGAATTGAGTCTGTTGATGTAAGTTCAAAAAATATAAATGTATCTGATGATTTTTCAATAGTTGTAAAATATCATGAGCTTAATAATGATATTCTTATTCCAATTACTACGAAAATTAATGGTACTATTTTTGACAATGTAAATGTCAAGTCAGGAGTTTCATATTTATCATTAGATGGAAGTAATTGGCAGGATACAGCTAGTGCTTCGTTTTCAACAAACGTATACGCATATACGAATGGAGATGTATCTAATATAAATGATAGTACAAATAATAACATTAATGATAATTCTAATAACGATAGCAATGGAAATATTGAAATAAAAGAAAATGAAAAGAATAAAGTTTCTTATATTAATACATCTGATTCAAATGAGAAAAATCCAAAAACAAGTGAAGCAAATGGTATAGTAGTATTTGTAATTATTGCTTTAGGTTTAATAATTAGTGTTGTTGTAAAAAAGAAAATGAAAAAATATGTAAAATAAAATGAAAAACACTTTCTATTTTTGAAAGTGTTTTATTTATTTAACTTACTTAATAGCATGTTTTCTAATTCTTTACATTTATCTTTATCCATGTCTTTAGTACCTTTTAATTTATAATCTATTTTTAAGTCATCATATTTGTGTACTCCAAGTGTATGATAGGGAAGAAACTCTATTTTTTCTACGTTTTTAAGCGGTTTAATAAACTCATATAAAGAATCTATGTACTCTATATTATCATTTATACCTGGTACTATTACAACTCTAATCCACATCTTTTTATTTAGTTTTTCACACTCTTTTAAGAAAAGAAGAGAGTTTTTAATGTTGTAATTCGTTATTTTATTATATATTTCTTCATTAGTACCTTTAATATCAAATAATACTAAGTCTGTGTATTTTAATACTTCTGTGCAGTTTGTTATACTTCCTGCAGTATCTATACAAGTATGAATGTTATTTTCTTTACAAAGTTTTAAAGTTTGAATTAAAAATTCTTTTTGCATTAGAGGTTCTCCTCCAGAAAAAGTAACACCACCATTATGTTTAAAATAAGGTTTATATTTTAATATTTTATCAACTAATTCTTGTGGCGTATATGTATCTGTTTTACCATTTAAATCCCAAGTTTCAGGATTATGGCAAAATATACACCTTAAAGGACAACCTTGCATAAATACAACAAATCTAACTCCAGGGCCATCTACTAATCCCATTGTTTCTATACTATTAATTTTTCCTAACATTTAAATCACCTAGGTAATTGTACCAAAATAAATGAAATTAGTCTATAAAAAAGTATTTGATTATTTAACATGATCAAATACTTCGTTTTTCATATCATCTTCAAAGTTTTTAAGGGCGTTTTTTCCGTTAGCACTATTTAATTTCTTTAATGCAGATTTACATTCTTTATTATAATATGCTTTATTAAATGAATTTTTATCATTCTTAATTAAATCTTTCATTACACTTATGTCACGAGGAGTATTATATGAAGTTAAATATTCTTTATCTTTGTTTGTTAATTCAGGCATAGGGTAGTTGTAATAATTACTATCTGAATCATTATAAATAGTTGTGTAATCAAAGTTATCAAGTAAAGCATTATTAGTAGGATCAAGTAAATATACATTGTTATTATTTTTATCATTTACTATTGTAACTTGATGATTAGCTTCTTTAGCTTCATTGTTATTTGGGACTACATTGCTACTATAACAAGTAGTTGAATAACAATCATAACCAAATTTCTTAATTGTTTTAGTAAACATATCATCATCATTTCTACATAAAGATACACCATTTAAAGTACTATATGCTAAATTAAAGTCATATTCATCAAATTTCTCATCATCAGCATATGTATAAGTACCAGTTTTAGATAATTTACCACTATTTAATAAATTGCAATATACTGCTAAACATTCAGCTGGTGAATCTAAACCTAATTCATCATATAATGAAGCTAGATTTTCCACCGCATTATCAACACAGTAGTTAATGTTATTTTCATCAATATTCTCAATATTTTCATTATTTTCATTATTAACAATATTTTCATCAGAATTTGTTGTATTATCAGTTAAACATTCATCTATATTTTCATAATTAGCATCGTTTTTAGCACTTACATCACTAGTATAAAGATCATCTTTTTGATTAAAATCAAATACTCCAAATTGATCTATTTCATATGCACTAGTTGCTAAACCGGCTATTATAAGTGATATTATTATAGCTTTCTTAGTTTTTTTAGATAATTTCTTTTGTGTATTCTTAAAATTTCCCCTCATATCAAAACACCCCTTTTGTTTGATTGCCAGTTATAATAGCATTTTTTTAGTGGTTTGTCAATGATTTTTAATTCAAAAAAAGAGTACTACTTCTATGTAGTACCCTTATTTATTAACAACCAAGTCTTTCATGGAAAGTACGTGATATAACTTCTTCTTGATGTGCTCTTGATAATTTATCAAATAATACAGCATAACCAGATACTCTTATTGTTAGAGTAGGGTATTTACCAGGATTATTCATAGCATCAATTAAAGTTTCACGGTTAAGTACGTTAACATTTAAGTGATGAGCACCTTTTTCCATGTATCCATCCATTTCGTTTACTAAGTTTTCTACTTGTTCTTCTTTAGTATGACCAAGTGCTGAAGGAACGATAGAGAATGTATTTGAAATACCGTCTTCACAGCAGTTAGTATATGGCATTTTAGCTACTGAGTTAAGTGATGCTAATGCACCAGATGAATCTCTTCCATGCATTGGGTTAGCTCCTGGAGCAAATGCAACACCAGCTTTTCTTCCATCTGGAGTAGAACCAGTTTTCTTACCATACATAACATTAGAAGTTATTGTAAGTACTGATAATGTGTGTCTTGCGTTTTTATAAAGCTTGTTTTCACATAAATCAGCATAGAATTCTTCAAGAATTTCTTTACCTAACATATCAACGTCATCTATATCATTACCATATTTAGGGAAGTCTCCTTCAATTTCAAAGTCAACTGCAATACCATTTTCATCTCTAATTGGTTTAACTTTAGCATATTTAATAGCAGAAAGTGAATCAGTTGCAACAGAGAATCCTGCAACACCAAATGCCATTAATCTATCTAATTTTGTATCATGAAGAGCCATTTGTCCTTTTTCATAAGCATATTTATCATGCATGAAGTGGATAATATTCATAGCATCAACATATGTTTTAGCAATTTTCTTCATAGCTTTAGAATAAGCTTTTCTAACTGTTTTATAATCTAAGTATTCATCAGTTATTTTATCTAATCCATCTACTACTTTTTCTTTTTTAACTTCATCATAACCACCATTTATAGCATATAATAAAGTTTTAGCTAAGTTACATCTAGCACCAAAGAATTGCATTTGTTTTCCAACTGTCATAGCAGAAACACAACAAGCAATAGCATAATCACATCCGTGTATTGGACGCATTAACTCATCAGATTCATATTGAATAGCATCTGTATCAATTGATACTTTAGCACAATATTTCTTAAAGTTTTCTGGTAAGTTTTCACTCCATAAAATAGTAAGGTTTGGTTCTGGAGATGATCCTAAGTTATATAAAGTATGTAAGTATCTAAATGAGTTTTTAGTAACAAGCGATTTACCATTTTCATTCATACCACCAATACTTTCAGTAACCCAAGTAGGATCTCCTGCAAATAATTCATTATATTCTGGAGTTCTTAAATGTCTTGCCATTCTAAGTTTCATAATAAATTGGTCAATGATTTCTTGAGCTTCACTTTCAGTTAATACACCGTTTTTTAAGTCTCTTTCAAAGTAGATATCTAAGAATGTAGATGTTCTACCTAAACTCATTGCAGCACCATTATTTTCTTTTACAGCTGCTAAATAACCAAAGTATAACCATTGAACAGCTTCTTTAGCATTACTAGCAGGCATAGATATATCATATCCATAGCTTTTAGCCATTTCTTTTATTTCTTTTAATGCTATAATTTGATCAGCAACTTCTTCTCTTAATCTTATAATTTCTTCAGTAATAGTAACTTTTTCAAGTTCTAACATATCTTTTTGTTTTTCTTCAATTAATCTATCAATACCATATAATGCAATACGTCTATAATCACCAATTATTCTTCCACGTCCATAAGCATCAGGAAGTCCTGTAAGTAATCCAGCGTGTCTTGCTTTTCTAATATCAGTAGTATAAGCTTGGAATACTGCATCGTTATGAGTCTTACGATATTTAAAATATTCTTCTACTTTATCAGATATTTTATATCCATAAGCTTCAGCAGCAGATCTTGCCATACGCATACCACCAAAAGGATTAACTATTCTCTTAAGTGGTTCGTCAGTTTGGAAACCAACTATTACTTCATCTTCTTTAATTAAGTAACCAGGTTTATATGAATTAATTCCAGATACAGTATCTACATCAATATCATATACTCCTTTTTCAATTTCTTCCTTTGACATTTCAAAGTATTTATCATTTAATCTTTTTGTTTTTTCAGTAACACCTTCAAGGAAACTTTCATCTCCAGTATATTCAGTATAGTTATCTAATATAAATTGTTTAACATTTATATTATCAATCCAGGCATCACCTTTAAAACCTTCATATTGTTTCATTTTATTCCTCCTTAACTTCAAATACCTATATAATTATAGCAATTAGTAAAAAAATATCAATAAAAGATTGATATTTTTTACAATATTTTACTCAGATACCTTTAATGCATCTAACATATTTAACTTTTTAAGGTCTATATGAGTTATAGAATTAACTATTAAAGTAAATATAAGTGTTATTAAAAATGATAGTAGGTAGCTTAAAATACTTATGTTAAATTTAAATAATAGTATATTTGTTTCACATGATTTAATTACATAATAACTTAGAAAACTACCAGCTACAAATCCTATTAAACTACCAATAATACTTAGTATTAAAGATTCTTTATTTACATACCTAGATACTTCTTCATCATAAAAACCTAATACTTTAAGAGTAGATAACTCTCTTTTTCTTTCACTTATATTAACACTTGATAAATTATATAATACAACAAAGGCAAGTGCACCTGCTGCAAATATTAATACAAGGGTAACATAAGTTAATGTAGTTGTCATGTTTTCATATGTTTTTTTTACATATTTATTAGAAGTTACACCAATTACATTATCATATGATGTCATATCACTTATCAAGTTGTTTTCAGATTTATTACTTAGTTTTTTATTAATGGTTAAAATATTGTTACAGAAAGCATCTATGTTAGTTAACTTTTTATATAAAGTAGGGGACATATACACATAGTGATTTATGTAGTTTTCTGTTATATTAGATACTTTAACTGTTATATATTTATTATCTGATAATAGTATTTTAAACTTATCATTCTTCTTAACATTTAAAAGAGTAGCTAATTTTTCTGAAATAACAACACCTTCATTATCAATTTTTTTAGTATCTATAAACTTATTTATTTTCTTAGTATCACTAGGTACTATTAAGTATGCCTGCTCATTATGTTTATGATTTTTAGCAGTAATTGTTTCTTCACTTATTTTTATAGAATCTTTTATTTTATTACTTTTACTTATGTAATCATCTATTTTATCATTAGATGAAATACTTATTGTCATATCATATTTATTTATCTTGGTAAATTGTTTATTTACTATTGATGTAATAGAGTCTTTAAGACCAAATGCTGCAAGTAAAAGAGAAGAGCAGCCAATTATGCCAAATAGAGTCATAAAAAATCTTTTTTTATACCTAAATATATTTCTTACTGTGATCTTATCTTCATATTTTAACTTATTAAAGAATCCTAGTTTTTCTAATATTATTCTTTTACCTTTTTTAGGAGCTTTAGGTATCATAAGAGCTGATGGAGAAGAAATTATGTCTTTATAAAATACTAAAATAGTTGATGCTGTTGTAAGTAGTACTGATAATAAGCCTATTACTATTATGTGCTTTATTTGCAAATAAGTACTTATTTTTGGCATATCATAAAATAAGTTATAGCAGTTAGCTATTATATTAGGTATTAGTTTATAAAATATTAAACTGCCTAATATAGAACCTGTAAGACAAGCTAATACAACATATAATAAATATTTTAATAAAACTTCTATCTTACTATAACCAAGTGCTAGTAGTGTTCCTATTTCAGTTCTTTTTTCATCTAACATTCTACTCATTGCTGTAATAGAAGTTAGGGTAGCTACTAAAAAGAATATAAAAGGAAATATTTTAGATATACTATCTATTCTTTGAGCTTCTAATTTATACTCATTAAAAAATGATGACTCTGTCCTTGATATAGAGTAGTTAGTTGGAAATTTTAATTTTTCTAGTTTGCTTTTATTGTCCTTTAGTTCATCTTGTAATGTACTTAGTTCATCTTCATTTTCTTTATCATTTTTATCTATACTATTTATTTCTTCTTCAATTCTTTTTCTATCATCTTCTAAAGCAATTTTATTAGCATTATAATTATCAACAGACACACTATATGTTTTATCTGTAATTTCTTTTTTAACATTATTTACTAAGCTTTCATACTCTTTAGAATAAGTATCTAAGTTATCTTTTTTCTTAACTGTTACATATATTTCATCATAATTATCTTTATTAAAATCATTTTCTTCAAGATAAATGTAGTAATTTACAGTTCCATTACCTAGTGTAGTTGTACCTCTATCTTTTGATGAATAATAACTATTTTTAACAGTACCAACTATTTTTATCTTTTTAGCTCTAAGTTCACTTGAGTTGCTAGGATTAAGGGTAATTAAAGAACCAATTTTTAAAGATGTATCATTAAGTAGTTTTTCTTCAACTAATCCTTCATTTATAGTAGTAGGGTACTTACCTTTTGTTAACACTAATTTATTTATGTAATCTTTACTATTAGTATCAATGTTTTTATTTATATTAATTGCCTTAATTACATAAGACTTAGAATCAATTTTTATATTAGCATCAGTTGTTTTAACTCCCATAACTTCATCTACGTTTTTAATACTTTTAATTGTAGATACTTCATTATCTGAAAAACCTGCCATACTAGCTAATTTAATATCCATAAGGTTAGTTTCTTTATAATAATCTTTAGCGGTTTTAAGCATGTCATATGATGTGCTTTTAAGACCTACGTAAAAGCCTACACCAATTAATATAATTAATGAAAGTGAAATAAACTTTTTTTTATTATTTTTAATTTCTCTAAATGTATCTTTAAATATGTTTTTAGCTACCATGATAACTCACCAACTTTTTTAGGCTTTTTATTAATCTTTATTTTTTCTATTTCACCATTTTTAAAAGTAATTACCTTATCTGCAATAGGAGCAATTGCGCTGTTATGAGTTACTATTACAACAGTCATTTTATCCTTTTTAATAGTACTTTGTAAAAGTCTTAATACTTGTTTTCCTGTTTTAGAGTCTAATGCACCAGTTGGTTCATCACATAAAAGAAGTTTAGGCTTTTTAGCAACAGCACGAGCTATTGCAACTCTTTGTTGTTCTCCTCCTGATAATTCACAAGGAAAGTTATCTATTCTTTTTTGAAGTCCAACTTTTTTAAGTATTGCACACGCATCATATGAGTTTTTACAAATTTGGGTAGATAATTCAACATTTTCTTTGGCAGTTAAATTTTGTACTAAGTTATAAAATTGAAATACAAAGCCAACATCTAATCTTCTAAACTTAGTTAGTTTTCTTCCTTTAAAATCACTTATTGTTTCCTTGTCTATAACAATTTTACCTGATGATGGTTTATCAAGTGCGCCAAGTAAGTTTAAACAAGTTGTTTTACCCGCTCCAGATGGACCTAATATTACAACTAATTCTCCCTTATTAATTTCAAAAGAAACTTTGTTTAGTGCCTTTATTTCAACTTCACCCATTTTATATGTTTTACATACTTTATCAAACTCAATATATGCCATTTAAATCTTCTCCTTTACAAAAATTAGTATTAATATATTACAATTCTACTTACTAAATGTCAACAAAATGAAAATAATTATTTTCTTTTTTTTTAAGTAATGTTATAATGCTTATAAGATAGGGGAAAATGAATAGAAAGGGAGTTATGTTATGGATGATATAGAAACATTTGATTTTGACGATGATGAAGAATTAGAAGATGAAAACTTAGATGATGAAACAAAAAAAGAAGAAGAGGAAGAAAAAAAAGAGGAAAGTCTTAATAAAAATGAAAATGTAATGCCAGAAGAACAAAATGTTATGCCTATTAATCAGTATGCTAATCCTTATGGATATATGCAAAACAACATGATGGGCCAAGTAAATCAGATGGATCAAAGTGAGATGATTAAGCAATCACTTTTAAACGGAAGAGAAGCACTACCTAA
This sequence comes from Mycoplasmatota bacterium, assembly GCA_022768045.1. Lineage (GTDB taxonomy): Bacteria > Bacillota_I > Bacilli_A > RF39 > UBA660 > Aphodocola. Next base: position 13,387 of record JALEND010000066.1, read on the forward strand.
TGAGGTTGGTATTGTAACTGATATTAGTGAAGATAAGGTAATTGTTTCGTTTACAACTGATTATGCAAAGGAAAACACATTAAGTGATAGACATGTTATATTCTTAACTGGTAACCAAAGAATAGTTGGTACTGTAATTACAGTTAGTGCAAGTGAAGCTAGTGTAAGATTAATTGGTGAAATATCAGGTGGTAGATTTGTTCCAGGTGTTTTAACTAAACCTTCAATGCAAAATGTTTGTCTTGCCGCAACTGATGCAGAAATAAAGCTAATTGTTGCAGATGATAGACAAGGAATAGCTAAAAAAGTATTAATTGGTACTATGCCTTTATATAATAATGAACCTGTTTATGTTCCAACTAACTCATTCTTTAGTAATCATTTTGCTATATTTGGTAATACTGGTTCTGGTAAATCTTGTGGTGTTTCAAGACTTTTACAAAACGTATTCTTTTATCAGACGCCAGCACCTAAAAATGCTTGTATGTTTATATTTGATGCTTATGGTGAATACGAAAGTGCACTATCTATTCAAAATTCTCAAATATACTTTAAAAGATATACAACTAATGTAAAAGATACAACTAAAGAACTTATAAAATTGCCTTTATGGTTATTAGAACCTGATGATTATGCTTTATTGTTAGAAGCTGATGATCCAACTCAAATACCTATAATAGAAAAGGCGTTAAGATTAGTTACTATATTCTCAGGAGATGAAAGTGAAACAAGGGTATATAAAAATGATATTATAGCAAAAGCTATATTAGAGGTTTTATACTCAGGAGGTTCTGCTGCACAAATACATGACCAAGTATTTGCAATATTAACTTCGTTTAATACGCCAGATTTAAACTTAGACTCACAAATTGTTCAACCTGGATATACTAGAACATTAAGACAATGTATGATAATAGATAAGGAAGGAAAGATAAACGAGATGCAATTAGTATCTGAGTTTATATCTAAGTACACAGATCCAAATCTAAAACTAGAATTACCAGATGGTACTGTTCCTTATACGTTAGATAACTTAAGAGAGGCATTTGAATTTGCACTTATTTCAGAAGGTACGTTAAAGAGTAATAAAGCTTATGAAAAAGCTAATGTATTAAAAGTTAGATTAGAATCTATTATTAAAGGTGAATATGCAGAGTACTTTAAAGTAGATAGATATATATCAAGAAATGATTTTATAAAGAGTTTAATTACTGCATCTAATGGAGGAAGAGCTCAAATAATTAACTTTAACATAAGTTACATTGATGATAGATTAGCTAAAACAATAGTTAAGATATATTCAAGAATATTATTTGACTTTACATCTCAATTAGAAAAACGTGGATCATTTCCTGTACACATATTACTTGAAGAGGCTCACAGATATGTTCAAAATGATTCAGATATAAACATTCTTGGTTATAACATATTTGACAGAATAGCTAAGGAAGGCCGTAAGTATGGTGTAATATTAGGAATGATATCACAAAGACCATCAGAGTTATCTGAAACAGCCTTATCACAGTGTTCAAACTTCTTAATATTTAAGATGCAACACCCTCATGATGTACAATTCATAAAACAAATGGTTCCTTTTATAACAGATGAAATAATAGAAAAATTAAAAGGATTACAACCTGGTACTTGCGTTGTATTTGGTCTAGCATTTAAGCTTCCTCAAATAGTAAAAATGGAGATGCCAAATCCAGCACCGTTATCACAAAACGTAGATGTATCACAATTATGGTATTAATACTAAAACCAGAGTTTTCTGGTTTTTTCTTATCTATTAAATTGACAAATATGTTCTTTATAAGTATACTTATATATAGAATAAAAGGTGGTATTTATGAAAGTATATATTAGTGATAGCGAAAAATTAACTAAGTATAATTTACCAAAAGAAGTACAAGAATCATATTTGATACAATATCAACCAAATGGTTCTAAAAAAGTGTTTGATATTAGTATTGAATCTAATGAAAATAACTGGATTCTTAAAAGTAACGGAATGGTTAATGTAATAGAAAATAATTATACTGTTCAAAGTGCCACTTTAAGTAACTATTATACATGTGAACTTAAAATGTCTATTGATAATGAGAAAAGATATTTATACTGCCTTCCTAATTATAATGAAAAATACACTGATTTTTCTATTTATAACATGGCAAATATAGTTATTGGAAATGGATATAATTGTAATATTAACTTTCCAAGCCCTTTATTAAGTGAAAATCATGTAGTAATACAAAATAACAATAATAATTATTTATTAACCACTTCATATGATAATGTTTATGTTAATGGTTTAGCTGTTAAGCAAACATTTTTAAAGTGTGGTGACATAATATTTGTAGCAGGTTTAAAGATTATTTTTATGCAGACTTTTGTGCGTATTAATAATCCTAATAATCAATTAGCTATTAATGGTATGCAATATTATACAAGTGCAAGTTATGGTAGTTATAAGGATTATGAAAAGATAGATACAAGTGAGTTTAGTATAGATTTATATGATGAAGATAAGATGTTTTATCATGTGCCTAGAATTTTAAATGGATATGATGAAAAAGAAGTTTCAATAGATGCTCCTCCTGAAGAAGATAAATTAACTCACACACCTTTAATATTATCTTTAGGATCTAGTCTTACAATGGTTGCATCATCTTTTGTAATGATATCATCCGTTTATACTGGTTTATCAACAGGTAGTAGAAGTTTAGCTCAATGTATGCCTCAAATTATAATGTGTGTTGCAATGATTTTTGGTAGTTTATTAATGCCTAGAATTACAGAGCTATATAATAATAAATTAGTTAAGAAAAGAGCTAAGAAAAGACTAAAAAAATATAGTGAGTATTTAGCTAAAAAAGAAAAAGAAATAATTAATGTATTAAATGAACAAATACAAACTTTAAATTATACATATCCTAGTATGATTGAGTTAAATTCATTTATTATTAAGATGGATAGAAGAGTATGGGAAAGACAACCATTTGATATTGATTTTTTAGATATTATGGTTGGTATAGGTAATAGAAGACCTAATCTTCTTGTAAAAATTCCAGAAAAAGGATTTGAAATAGATGAAGATGAATTAAAAAATCAAGCTATTTCTTTAGCAGATAAATATAAATATATAGAAAATGCACCAATTACGTATTCATTAATAGAAAGAAAAATATCCGCTATTATGGTTAAAAATACGTATAAAAGAGAGTATATAAACAGCTTAATACTTCAATTAGCAACTATGCATAGTGCAGGTGATTTAAAGTTAGTATTTTTAGTTAATAATGAAAAAATGTATGAATATGCAAAGTATTTACCTCATACATGGAGTGAAGATAAGAAGAACAGATTATTTGCATCTTCTATATCAGATATAAAAGAAGTATGTGAGCTTTTAGAAAAAGAAAAGAAGGAAAGAAGATTAACAATAGATCCTTCTGGTGGCAAGAAAGATTCTGAATTAAAAGATTGCTATAAAGATTTTAATACATATTATTTAATAATATCTGACTCATATAAAACAATAAAAGATATACCATTTATTAATGAGTTAATTCACTCTAATGTTAATTTTGGCTTTTCTTTATTATTTATAGAAAATACTTTAACTAATTTACCGCCAGAGTGTAAAACTTTAACTTACATAAAAGATGATGAGTGTTTCTTAATAGAACCTGGTGAAAAATATTCTAAGACACATAAATTTTCATTGCCAAACTTAGTTAATTTAGATATGAACTATTTAGCATCTTTATTACTTAATATACCAATACCTGCTAAGGAGGGTACAGCTATTTTACCTAAGCGTTTAACATTCTTAGAAATGTATAAGGTATCTAAGATAGAACAACTTAATATATTAAATAGATGGAAAACTAATAATCCAGTTCTAGCTTTTAATACACCAATAGGTGTTCATGCAGATGGTGATTTATTTATGCTTAATTTACATGAAAAAGCACATGGACCTCATGGATTAATTGCAGGATCTACTGGTTCTGGTAAGTCTGAGTTTATTATTACTTTCGTTCTTTCTATGGCAATTAACTTTAATCCATATGAAGTACAATTTGTGTTAATAGATTATAAAGGTGGAGGACTTGCTGGAGCATTTGAAAATAGAGAAACTGGTATATCATTACCTCACTTAGCAGGAACAATAACAAACTTAGATACTGCAGAGATGAATAGAACACTTGTGTCTATTAACTCAGAGTTAAAAAGAAGACAAGCTAAGTTTAATGAAGAACGTGACAGACTTGGAGAAAGTACAATGGATATATATAAATATCAAAAGTTGTATAGAGAAGGTAAGATAAAAGATCCAATGTCACATTTATTCTTAATATCTGATGAGTTTGCTGAGTTAAAAAGTCAGCAACCAGAGTTCTTGGATGAACTTATTTCAACAGCACGTATAGGGCGTTCTTTAGGAGTTCACTTAATACTTGCAACACAAAAACCAAGTGGTGTAGTAAATGACCAGATATGGTCAAACTCTAAATTTAAGATATGCTTAAAAGTTCAAGATAGATCAGACTCTATGGAAATGATTAGAAAACCTGACGCTGCAAGCATTAAAGAACCTGGTAGATTCTACCTTCAAGTTGGTTTTGATGAGTATTTTGACATTGGCCAGTCTGGATATTCTGGAGCAGAATACGTTCCTTCAGATAAAATAATAAAAAAACAAGACGATTCAGTAACATATATAAGTTCTATTGGAAATCCTTTAATGTCTTATGAAGATGATGTTACCGAGAATAATGGTAACAAAGAAAAATTAGGGGATCAATTAACTAACATAGTTAAATACATAGTTGATATATCTAAAAAACAAAAAATAAAAACTTCTAAGTTATGGCTTAGTAGTATACCAGATGTTATACAATTAGGTGGACTCCTTGATAAATATGATTATGAAGCAAAAGAGTATGAAATAAAACCTGCAATAGGTGAATATGATAATCCAGCAGCTCAAACACAAGGACTACTTACGTTCGATTTAACTAATGTAGGACATTTGCTAGTTTTAGGTATGGCTGGTTCTGGTAAGGAAAACTTACTTACAACATTAATATATAATACATGTGTTAATCATTCACCTGAAGAAGTTAATTTCTACATACTAGATTATGGTGCAGAAACACTTAGAATATTTAATAAATATCCTCATGTTGGCGCTGTTCTAACTCAAGATGATCAAGAACAAATGATTAATACACTTGTAATGATAGATGAAGAAGCTGACAAAAGAAAAGCTTTATTCGTAGATTATGGTGGTACATATAAAAATTACATTAAAGAAAGTGGAAATAAACTACCATTAATAGTAGTTGTAATTAACTATTATGAAGTCTTTTTAGAGGGAAATGCACGTTTAGCAGATGCAATGCAATCTTTAATTAGAGAAGGTTCTAAATACGGAATTGTATTTATTGTTACAACATCAGTTAATAATTCATTGAACCAAAGGGTACAACAATTATTCTTAAATAAAGTTTCACTTCAACAACCTGATCCTCAGGTTTATAGGAACATTTTAAATACTCCAAGAGGACTAGCTCCTAAGAAGTATTTTGGTAGAGGATTAGCACTAATGGATGGTAATTATTATGAGTTTCAAACAGCATATATATGTGCTAAAGATGATGTTAATAAACTTATTAGAGAAACAGCTGTAGAATTAAATAAGAAGTATAAAACTAAAGCAAGATCTTCTTTAAAATTACCTGATGAAGTAACTTTAAGTGACATGGAAAACATAAATGTTACTATTGATAAAGTACCAATAGGAGTAGATAAAGAAAGTGTAAGTCCATATTTATATAACTTTGATAAAAATTCAGTTACACCAATTATTTCAAAAGATATGTTAAGCAATAAAAAAGAAATTAGTGCAATTATTAAAGAACTTAATAGAGCAAATGGCTTAGAATTAAATGTTGTTGATGCTAAAGACATCTTAGGAAGTAAGATAGATAACATAGACGTTGTTAAAGATAACTTTACAGCACAATTAGCAGATATGATAAATGGTATAAATAAAGAATCTGCTGATAATATAACTAGGGTATATGTAATAGTAGGTTTTAACAGCTATAAAAATAAGATTGATTCAAATTATATAAGTTATTTAAATTCATTAATGGAAAATATATCTAAGTTTAAGAAATCTAAGATTATAATTATTGATGATTATGATGAGTTTAAAAACTTACAAGTAGAAGATTGGTTTAGTTCTGCAATAGATACTAACTATGCTATATGGTTAGGAAAAGGTGTATCAGATCAAAGTTTACTAAACTTTGATAACTTAGGAGATAAACCAGATGAATTTGATTATGTTTGTTATGTAACATTTGATAAAGATGTTAGTGTATTAAAATGTGTTATTGATAAGGACGTGATATAATGCAGGAAAATAAAATACTAGTTATACTTAACGTTCCAGAAATTGATGAAGTATTTGATTTATATATACCAGTTAATAGAAAGGTTGGTAATATTATCGAACTTTTAAAGAAGTTAATTGATGATGTTACTGATAATTCTTATGAAATTACTGATTCAGTTTGCTTATATAGTAAGCAAACTGGTCTTAAATATGATAATAATTGTTTGGTGTATGATACTGATATAAGAAATGGTTCTGGATTAATATTAATGTAAAAGTTTTGCTTTTACATTTTTTTTACAAAAAAGTGTAAATATAAGTTGCAATAAAAATTACGTTATGATATAGTTAAATTAAGGTATGGTAAGCATTACTAGTAAGGAGTTGAGAATAGTGAATACAAATGTTTCGATTGAAATAAATGAAATTAATAAGTTGATTTTAGAAATATCAGATTGTAAAGATAATATAAAGTCTATTTTTAATAAAATTAATGATTTAATGGATGAAACAGAAAATTATTATAGTAGTTATGCTGCTAGCAAATTAAGAAGCAAGTATAAATTATTTAATGATAATTATAAAGTTATACTTTCTAATATTTCTAGCTATGCTAATGATTTTCAATCCCTTAAGAAAAAATATGTATTAGGAATGGATGCTGTATCTGAAAAGTTTTTAGCTGAGGCTAGAAAGATTGATCCTCAGTTTTACAAAGAAAGGAGATAAAATTTATGGATTTTACAAGCGCTTCACATGGAGCTAGTGCAACAGGAATGGAAACTTATAAACAAGATTTAAGAACTAACGTTTTTGAAAAATTAAGAAATGCTCTTAATGATATTAATGATATCAAAACAGCTGTTAGTCAAGGTTGGGTAGGTACTGCTGCAGATAATTTTATAGCAAACGTAATTACAGGAGCTAACACACTTAAAGATAACGTTAATGTTATTGAAGATAGTATTAATCAAGAACTTGATGGAGCTATATCTCAAGTATATGACATGGACGAAAATTTAGTAGAATTAGATTAATAAGAAAGGAAATAAGTAAAAAATGGGAACAATACAAAAATTTACAAACACTTTACAATCTAATAGTGCTAGAAGTACGATTGAAGCTGGTTTAGATAAGATGAAATCTGGTTTAAGTGCTATTCAAGGTTGGGCTGGTACAGCTGTTAACACAGCATCAAAGGGTTCAACATTTGTTGGTATGGATTACACAAAAGTTGACACAATAAGAGACGCTATTAGAACTTATGTAAAAAATATACAAGCAATTGCTGATTATTTAAATACAGATGCTGATCCATCAAAGGCATTAAAAGGAGAAGTAGAAGGCGCTGTTAAAACATATTTATCTAATATGAAACAAGAAATGGACGCATTTATTTCTGCATTATTAGCATATAGTGATAAAATGTTTGAATATGCTGAAGCATATAGAAAGAGCGAACAAAGTCTTACTAGCGATATTAATGATGCTGCAACAGAAGCTGCTTCAGTTGCTGAACAAACAACATATACAGAACAACATTAATGGTTTTAATTTATGAGTCTTTACGAATTAATAAGATTAAGATCTGAATATGAAACAGTGAGAGATTATTTAAATAAAATGATAAATATTCTTTCTAAAAGTAGTGTCTTAGATAATATATCTAAAGCACAAAATTGTTTAAGCAGCAATTATTTAGTTGATGATAATGCATGTAAATATAATAAAATTGGTAATCGAAAAGAAGAAATAAGAAGTAATATTTCTAAACTTAGAAGTATTTTAAGAGATGTAGAACGTGAAATAAACGATCTAACTAGAGCAATAGAATCATACGAAGAAGAATAAGTAGGTGTTTATATGGCAAGGTTAAAAGCAAATGCAAATAAGTTAGTTGAGTGCGGAGAGGATATAATTTCTCTTTGTGATAAATATAATGAACAAATTGAAATATTATTTAACAAGTTAGAAAATGTAACTAACAGATGTTGGACAGGAAGAGCAGCCAACACATATGTGCAAATTGTAAAAAAAGATAAAAGTACTTTTACCAAATTTGGAAATGATTTAAAAGATTATGGAAAATTAGTAAGAAGTACTGGAAATAACGTTAATACAATGATAATGAAATGGAAAGATAGATAATGTCTAAAATTTATATAAATTCTGATGAATTAAAGTATGGCTGTATAGTACCTTTAAAAGATACCATTGATGATTTAGATAAAGTAATTGATTATTTTGATTATTTTGATATACCAAGTGGTTTTTCAAGAAAAGCAGAATTAAGAAATGTAAAAAGTGATTTAAGAACTATTAAAAACACTCTTAATGATGCAAAAAATTGGATTATTGATAGTAATAATGATTATAATTCATTATTAGAAAAGTTAAATGATAAAAATGCAGGATTATCAAATTATTCTATAAGAAATAGGAATAATATAGTGTAAATAAAGAGTAAATTAATTACTCTTTTTTTTATTAATAAAATAAAATGTTATATAATTATATTATACGGAGGACTATATGAAACAAAATAATATTAACTTAGTTTATAATGAAGAGTATTTTAAAAATAAGAAAAAAGTAAAATTAAAAAAAATAAAAAAAATAATTATTTCTATTGGTCTTGCAGGAAGTATTTTAGTAGGAGGTTTTGCAGGTTTTGTAGCTAAATCAACTTATGATTATCATAATGCTGATACTAGTAGTTCTAGTGTGGTTTACGTAGATAAAGATGCAAATATAAATAACATTGATTCTGGCTATATAAGTGTTGATACAAGTAATGAAAAAGAAGCTAAAGGTATATTATTTAATAGTAAAATTAATATTACAAACAATGATTATAATAATGTACTAGATGAAATAGAAAACGTTGATTTAAGCTATGATTATTCTAAGTATTATGACTTAGAAAACTCTTTAAGTGAATATAATAGTAAAACAAGTAAAGAAGGAAAAAATAATAATCTAATAACAAATGATAAAATTGATTATAATAAACTATATAATTCTGTATTAAAAAATAATAAAAAATACTTAAATAGCAATACAAAAGATTATTATACTAAAGAGCTTTCTTCATCTGAGATAAAAAAAGTTTGTGATGTAATAATGGAAGTCATAGACGCTAATTCTAAAGATTATGATATAAATAATATAAGTTATTTATTTTCTAAATTAGTAATTGTAGAAAAAAGTACTACAACATCTTTTGCATATGTAACAGATCCTTCTAAAAGTAATGATTTTATTTGTTTGGTTATTAATCCTACTTTGATGGATTCATATAGCGATTTAGCTAAAATAAAAGGTGAAGAAGATAACGTAGAGTTTAATAAAAAAGTATTATGGCATGAACTTATGCATTTATTACAAAACTTATCAAATGATTTTAATAAGGAAAATGGATTAGAGTCCGGTCCATTTAAAAAGTTTGAAAATTCTGATGTTAAAGTTAATTCTACATGGATTAGGTGGCTTTTAGAAGGTTCTGCTGAAAGAAAAATGGTGGATGATTTATCTACAAATCCATCTAATTATAAAAGAACACTAAGTTATTTAACTACTTATGATTTATCAAGAATATTTGATGATGATTATGAGGTTGGGGATTTATCTAAGTCAGTTTACACAAATAATTTAAATGAGATGTTTAATAAGTTAAATATTAAATCTGATAAAGATAAAATTAATTTTTTAAAAATGATGTATTCTATAGATATAACTCAGAATAAAAATGAGGATTTCTGGCAATATTATGAAGAAAAAAATAATGTAAAATTAGAAGATTCTGATAAAAGAGAAATTATAATTGAACTTAGAAAAGAAGCGGTAAAAGATATGTCTTCTACTTATTATAAGGGATTATTATCATCATTAAAAAGTGGTAAGATAAATGATATTAATACGGTATTTTACTTCTTAAGATTATGGGAAATAGATTCTTCTAGTCATTTAGAAAGTACAACAAATGAATGTTCAAAAACTGTTTTAGATTACGTAAAGTGGCAAAATAACGTTGAAAACTCTTTCTTTGAAGCAATTAGTAATAACACAAAATTATCCTATGATGAAGTAAAAGATTTATATGATAATTATTCATTAACATCTGTTAAAAATGGTAAAACAATAAATAATTATGATGAGTCTATCTTTTCAAATAATAAAAACAATTTTATTAAGAAAAGTTATGATGGATATAGCGTTGCTCATTTTGCAAGAACTAATCAAATATATAATTATTTAAAAGGTGCTACTAAAACAAAATAAGCCATTTATTATATGGCTTTTTTAGTATTTTAAATTGACAAATTTTGCTATAACAAGTATACTTGTATATAGAATAAGAAAGTGGGTGTGTGTAAGTGAAACTATTTATTGAAGATAATGATAAATTAAGTAAGTACACTTTGCCCAGTAAAGTAGATGAATCTTTTTTAATTACATATAAGCCAGAACATTCTAAAAGAGAGTATTCAATTAATATTGAGTCAAAAGATAATAAATGGATACTTAAAAGTAATGGTGTTATTAATTTATTAGAAAACGGTGTAAAGGTTGATGAAGCTCCTTTAGAAGAGTATTATTCATATGTTTTACAAATTGCAGGTACAAATGAACAAAGAATACTTTATTGTCTTCCTTTTATAGAAGAAAAAAGTATGGATGCTAGTGTATTTGGTGTTAATAATATAACTATAGGTAGTTCAAATACTTGTAATATTTGTTATGATAATCCAAATATAGAAAGTATTCATGCAACTATTACTAGGAATGAATATGGTTATTTAATAACAGCTAACCAAGAAGGAGTATTCTTAAACTCTAAACCTATTAAAAGTGCTTATTTAAAAGTAGGAGATAGTATTTTTATTAGAGGCCTTAAGATTATATGGATGAATAAGTTTGTTAGAATATGTAATTCTTCAAATTACATTAGTATAAATAACTTAGCACCATATAAAGAAAAAGAAGAATATGATAATTCTAATTATGGTAGTAATGATGCTAAAGATACTTATATGGATCTTTATGATTCTAAGTCATACTTTTATCACACACCTAGAATTCGTAATTACTTAAAAAAAGAAAAATTAAAGATAGATGAACCTCCTCAAGAGGATAAAATAGATAAGACTCCTGCTATTTTAACAATAGGAGCTAGTATTACAATGGTTTCTTCATCATTTATGACTGGTTATACAGTTATATATGGAATGGCTAGTGGAACAAAGACTTTTGCTACTGCTATACCATCTATTGTTATGTGTATTTGTATATTAGTAGGTGGTCTTATAATGCCTAGACTTCTTTCTAGTTATCAAAAGAGACAAAAAATAAAGAAGGAAAACTTAAGACAGAAAAAGTACAGTAATTACCTAGTTATGAAGGGTAATGAACTTAAACAAATACTTACAAGACAAACAATGATTTTAAATAATAATTATCCTAGTGTTCAAGAGTGCTATAACATTATAATGAAACGTAGTGGAAGATTATGGGAAAAACAATTAATAGATGATGACTTTCTAGAACTTAGTGTTGGTTATGGTATGATAGATGCTAAAATAGAGTTAAATGCACCAGAAGATAAGTTTATGCTTGAAGAAGATAACTTAAGAGAGACAGTAACTAAATTAGCTAAAGAATCTAAAAAACTTAAGAATGTACCTATTACTTATTCTTTATTAGAAAATAGATTATCATCAATTATTTGTGATATGTCTTATAAAGATGTTTATATTAATAACTTAATTTTACAACTTATTACTTTTCAAAGTGCTATGGACTTAAAGATGGTGTTTTTTATAGAACACTATAATGAAGATAAGTATGATTATGCAAAGTATTTACCACACGTATTAAGTGATGATAAGAAAACTAGGTTTTTTGCAACTAATTTTACAGATATGAAAGAGGTTTGTGAGAAGTTAGAATCTGAGTATAAAGAAAGAATAAAGTATGTTAATTCTCCTAATAAGGATGCAAATACTGTTATTGATAAAACAAATAAGTATAAAAACTTTGATTCTTATTATCTTATAATTACTGATTGTTATACTAAGATAAAAGATATACCATTTATTAAAAATTTAATAAAGAGTAATGATAATTATGGATATTCATTCTTATTTATTGAAGAAGGTTTAACTGATTTACCACCAGAGTGTGAAACTTTTGTATATGCTAAAAATAGTGGTAGCTACATAGTTAAACCTAAGGATAAAGAAAATGAATCAATTCCGTTTGTAATAAAAAGTATGAATATCAATATGAGTCCTTTAGCATACAAACTAGCTAATATTCCAATAGCTGCTAAAGAAGGTAAAAAAGAGCTACCTAAGAGTTTAACATTCTTAGATATGTATAATGTGTCTAAGATAGAACAACTTAACATATTAAATAAGTGGAATGATAGTAATCCAGTATTATCTTTAAAAGCACCAATAGGTGTTCATGCTGATAGAGAATTATTTATGCTTGACTTACATGAAAAAGCACATGGTCCTCATGGATTAATTGCTGGATCTACTGGATCTGGTAAATCTGAGTTTATTATCAGTTATATATTATCAATGGCAATTAATTATAATCCATATGAAGTACAGTTTATATTAATAGATTATAAAGGTGGGGGACTTGCTGGAGCATTTGAAAATAGAGAAACTGGTATATCACTACCTCACTTAGCAGGAACAATAACAAACTTAGATACTGCAGAGATGAATAGAACACTTGTATCTATTAATTCAGAGTTAAAAAGAAGGCAAGCAAAGTTTAATGAGGTAAGAGATAAGTTAGGCGAAGGTACTATTGATATATATAAATATCAAAAACTATATAGAGAAGGTTTAATTGATGAATCAATCGCTCACTTATTTATAATATCAGATGAGTTTGCTGAGTTAAAAAGTCAGCAACCAGAATTTATGCAAGAACTTATTTCAACTGCACGTATAGGACGTTCCTTAGGAGTACACTTAATACTTGCAACACAAAAACCAAGTGGTGTAGTAAATGACCAGATATGGTCAAACTCTAGGTTTAAGGTTTGTCTTAAAGTTCAAGATAGATCGGACTCTATGGAAATGTTAAAAAGACCTGAGGCAGCAAGTATTAAAGAACCTGGTAGATTCTATCTTCAAGTTGGTTATGATGAGTATTTTGAATTAGGACAATCTGGTTATTCTGGAGCTTTATATATACCTAGTGATACTATAATAAAAAAAGTAGATAATAATATTAGTTATGTTAGTAACATAGGAGCAGAAGTTAAGTCTGTTAATGATGATGTTAAAGATAAGAATACTAAGTTGGTAGCTAAAGGAGATCAGTTAACTAACATAGTTAAATATATTATAGGGGTTGCTAAAAAAGAAAAAATAAGAATTAAGAAGTTATGGCTTAATAGTATACCAGAAAATATAACTGTTAATATATTAAAAGAAAAATATGATGCAGAGTATAAAGAATATGAAATAGCACCAGTAATAGGTGAATATGATAATCCTTCTAAGCAAGAACAAGGATTATTAAAAGTTAATCTAACTAAAGGTCATACTTTAATATATGGTATGCCAGGATCTGGTAAGGAAAATTTACTTACTACTATGATAGCAGAAACTTGTAGTAATCATAGTTATGAAGAAGTTAATTTCTACATATTAGATTTTGGTGCAGAAACTCTTAGAATATTTAATAAGTATCCTCAAGTTGGTGTTGTAGCAACTACTGATGAAGCTGAAAAGATAACAGATACATTTGTTGCAATAGATGAAGAAGCTGGTAGAAGACGAGATTTATTTACAGATTATGCTGGTAGTTATAAAAATTATATAAATGAAAGTGGAGAAAAGTTACCTTTAATAGTCGTCATTATAAATGGGTATGAAGTGTTTACTGAGAATTTTCCTAGAATATCTGATGCAATATTTCCTTTAATTAGAGAAGGTTTAAAATATGGTATTTCGTTTGTTCTTTCAACTTCTACTAATGGAGCTGTTAGAATGCGTACAGCACAGTTATTTACTAATAAGATGACATTACTTCAAAATAATCCTGATGATTATAGATCTGTTATATCATCTCCAAGAGGTTTAGTACCAAAGAAATACTTTGGACGTGGTCTTGTTCAGATGGAAGATGGTGTATTTGAATTTCAAAGTGCTTACTTTGATGAAAAGAGCAATTTAAATGAGTCGTTAAGAGCGTTATCTAAGAGTCTTCAAGAAAAGAGTAAGAGGCATGCTAAGAGAATTCTTCTTATGCCAGAAGTTGTTATATCTTCTACTTTAAAAGAGGAAACAGATGGATTATCTGGAGTACCAATAGGTGTAGAAAAAGTTAGTAAAGAAACATATTTATATGACTTTGATAAGTATGCTATTACAACTATTTTATCTAATACCTTTGAAGATAAAGTACAATTTATATATGCACTAGCTAACATGTTAAAGGATATTAAAGATACTAAGGTATCAGTAATTGATTGTAAAAATATATTTAATAAAAAATATAATGATATAACAGTTTATAATAATGATGTTAATTATGCTTTATCTGAAATGATTAAAGAGGTAAATAAAGAAGCAGAAGGCATTAAACGTATATTTATTATAATTGGTTTACATGACTTTAAAGAAACAATTTCATATAGTTATATTACATACTTTGATTCATTAATGGAAAATATTAATAAGTTTAAAAACTCTAAATTATTATTATTTGAAACAGTTGATGACTTTAAAAACTTAGTTTCAGAAGATTGGTATAGTAACATAATAAATAGTGATAATGGTATCTGGTTAGATAAGAATCCTCAAGATCAAATATTTATTAACTTTGACTTATCAGCAGATGATAAGAAAGAAATATTTAACTTTGTATCATTTGTTAAACAAGATGGTAAATCAAACGTAGTAAAATACATGATAGAAGGTGATGATAATGGATAATTCTAACAAAGTATTAGTTAAAATATTATTACCAGAAATAGATCAAAGCTATGATATGTATTTACCAATAAATAGAAAAGTTGGTAACGTAGTTGAGCTAATTAATAAATTATTAGATGAGTTAACAAACGGAGCATATAAAGGAAGTATACATCAGTGCTTATATGATGAATTTACTGGTAATATATATGAAAATAACAAACTAATAATTGATACTAATATAAGAAATGGTTCTCACTTAGTTTTAATATAAAATGCACATTTATAAAGTGTGCATTTTTTTATTTAATTTGTTAATAATAAAAATAAAATGTTTACATTTTAATTTTATTATATGGACTACAAAAAAAATATGTGGTATAATTTTTCTATAATAGAAAGGTGTATAGTAAGAAGGTGTTAAAATGTTTAGAAAAAAACAAGAAGACGAAGAAAAGTATAGTGTTGGTAGGCCAAAACTTGCTGATACTAAACTAAAAAGAGAATCTATCATAGTTTCAGCTGTCGTACTATTTGCTGGTATATTACTAGCAGCGTTTGGCGGCTTAGATTTAACAACCATGATAGGTAATAATACTGCTAATCTATCAGGTAATGTTGCTACTGATAAATTAAATGGAGCAATCCATCAAAGCATGAAAAATAGTCAAGCTAGATGGGATTGGGTACATATGAATGTTAATGTACCTATGGAAATGAGCTGTACAGCTAGTAATGATTGGTACTTAAGATCAATAACAGGAGGCGGAACACAAGTTTACTCTGGTAAAGCTCATTGTCCTAAAAGCGGCAAAAACAGTGTAACTGTTAAGATTCCAATTTCGATGGTTTCTTCTGGAGGAAAAATAACATTTCAATTAAATTATCAAAAAATAGTAAAAGGTGTTGTTAAAAGTCAAAATAGTGAAAAGGAATCTTTATCATTTAAGTCATTTAACAAACCTAGTATTTCAGTTAGTGGCAGTTATAATAAAAGTAAAACTGTATATACTGCAAAAGTAACTTATAAATATGATGGAACTTATTTAAAACCATATTTTATAAGTAATGGTGCAGGATGCTCACTTAAATCAGGTTCAGCATCATCATCATCTACTGCAACATCAACTTATACATATACATGTACAAAGAAAGGTAGTTCATATCCAGCATTAGTTACAAAGTCTGGTAATTATGTAGCTAATAACGGAAGAGCAAAAGCTACTATAAATGCGTCTGGTATAGTTGGAGCAACAGCAAAAAAAACTACAAAGAAAGCACAGGTTAAAAAGACTACAAAAAAGAAAACAACTACACCTGGTAAAAATATGAAAATAAGTTGTTCAGGAACTCAAAAGGTTGGTTCTACTATTACTTGTACAGTTACAAATATAAATTTCCAAAATAGAAGTGCAAGTTATACAGTAAAGCCTTCTAAAGGTAGTTGTTCTAAGGGAACATCTGGAAGTAATAAAATTAAGCTTTCTTGTAATAGCGCTGGTACAGTAACAATAACTGCTAAGTATGGTAGTAATAAAGTTAGTAAGAAACTTACAATAGCTTCTAAAAGTGCTACAACAAAAAAGAAGTCTGTAAAAAAGACAACTAAGAAAGCAACTAAAAAGACTACAAAAAAGAAATCGACTAAGAAGTGTACACCATCTATTACTAGTATTACTGCAAGTAGTGCTACGTATAAAATAAAGTGTACAGGAAAAACAGCAAGTGTTAAAAGTGTATCTATAACTAATGGTGGTAAGATAGCAAAACCAACTGCTAATAAAAAATCAAAACTATTAACTGGTAAGATTACTAAGTTGAGTGCTAATAAGAAATATAAAGTAACTATTAAGTTAACTGATGGAACTACTCTTCCTAGTAAAACATTTACTACAAAGAAAAATTCAATGACAGAAGCTAAGTTAAAGAAATTGCCAAAAGGTAACTGTCCTGTTGCACCAACAGTAACATTAAATAAAACTGGAAGTGTAAAAATAGCTACTAACATAGGAGCATTAACTGCTGCTGAGAAAAAGAATTTATACATAGTAACAAAATCATATAAAGTATCTACAAATAAATATACATATGGAAATGGTAAAACTGGTACTGATAATAAATATGGTAGCTTTAATTCTGCTAACATTGTTAACATATCAACTAAGTGGACTAAAGATAAGAAAGATACTAATAAACTTTACAAATCATATAACACTGGAGATTACTACTATACAGCAATATGGAGTGGTAGTAAGAAGTGTTATGTTAATTACTTTGTAAAAGATGGAGTAACACTTGATAACGCTACAAGAAATTATATTTTATCAAGATATAATATAATAACAAAAGATAAAATAATTAGAGCATCACTTGCTGGTACTACAGTAACATCAACTGATGAAAAAGTGTTTAAAGTTTCAAAAGCTTTAACAAAAACATCTTATAAGGCAACTAGTAAAACTGCTAAAAATGGTCATGAAGCTGCCGCTAAAAAAACTGCAAAATTAACATTTAAAAACTCCCTAGGTACTGGTTCATTTAAATTAATGCTTAGAAATAAATATTGGGAAACAGCATATTTACTTAATCCATTAACTGGTAAAAATACTAAGATTACAAGTTCTAGTGTTTATTCTGGAGATTACAAAAAATATGGTAAGGCAAAACATACTAAGAAAGATGGTAAAACTGTAAATGGTTTAGAATTAAAAACATCTGCTAATAAAAAAGTATATGTAATGGATTCTGGAACTGTTAGTTTAATAAAAACTACAAGTAATAGTAAAAATACAGGTAAAACTATTTATATAACTTCAACTATAAATGGTCATAAGTATATACATGTATATTCTAACTTAAAGAGTATATCTGTTAAAAAAGGTGAAAGAGTATATAAAGGTCAAAAAATTGCAACAACTAAAAAAGGTTTCTTATATGTAACAATTAATTTTGTAAATCCGGATAATAATAAATCAGTTGGAATGTTAGCAAGTAACTTTATTGGTCAAGATAGATCTTATGCTATAGGTAGTGTAAGTATGGCAAAAGTATGTAGAAAATTAACTGATAAATGTGGTTCTGAATTAACTACAGAAGATTCAGGTCCATCTACTATAACAAAAGGATCTGTAACATCATCATCATCTGAAACTACTACAGAAACAACTGAAGAGGTAACAGAACCTGATGATATAACTGATCCTACTGATCCAGATGGTGATAACACAAATAGTACAACAACTAAAACAACTACAACGACACCATCAGGAGAAAATAAGACTTGTCCATTTAATTATAATGATAGAAAAATTGGAGACGTAAACTGTGATGAAAAAGTAACAAACTCAGATGTAGTTAGATTAAATTATCACATTGTAGGATTAAAACCTATATCATC
>JALEND010000080.1 GCA_022768045.1 Mycoplasmatota bacterium
AGAGATAATGGGTAATTACCATCCACATGGTGATTCATCTATATATGAAGCAATGGTTAGAATGAGTCAAGAATGGAAAATGATGACTCCTTATATAGATATGCATGGTAATAATGGTTCTATGGATGGTGATGGAGCAGCAGCATATCGTTATACAGAAGTTCGTTTATCAAAAATAAGTAACGTACTTTTAAATGATATAAATAAAGATACTGTTGAAATGGCTCCAAACTATGATGATACGTTAATGGAACCGGTTGTACTTCCAGCAGGATTTCCAAATCTTTTAGTAAATGGTTCAACGGGTATATCAGCTGGTTATGCAACTAATATTCCACCACATAACTTATCAGAAGTAATAGATGCATGTATAAAAAGAATAGATTCACCAAACTGTAGATTAGAGTCTATTATGGAAATTATGCCAGCACCTGATTTTCCAACTGGTGGTGTAATAGAAGGTGCAAAGCAAATTAGGGAAGCTTATGAAACTGGTAAGGGTAAAATAGTAGTTAAAAGTAAGTATGAAATAGTAAAAGAAAAGGGAAAAACTAATATTGTTATTACAGAAATACCTTATGAAGTTAATAAAGCAGCCTTAGTTAAAAAGATGAATGATATTAGAATAGATAAAAAAATAGATGGTATTTTAGAAGTTAGAGATGAATCTAGTCGTGGTGAACTTAGAATAGTAATAGAATTAAAAAAAGATGCAAATACTGATCTAATTGTTAATTATCTTTTAAAAAATACTGATATGCAGATATCATATAGTTTTAACATGATTGCAATAGCAGGAAGAAGGCCAAGACAATTAGGTGTTTTAAAAATATTAGATTATTTTATAGAACATAAAAAAGAAGTTATTATAAGAAGAACTAAGTTTGATTTAGATCATGCAAATGATAGATATCATATATTAGAAGGACTTCTTAAGGCAATTAGTATATTAGATGACGTTATAAGAGTAATTAGAGCATCTAAAAATAAAGCTGATGCTATAACAAACTTAGTAAAAGAGTTTTCATTTACTGAAAAGCAAGCAACAGCTATTGTAATGTTACAATTATATCGTTTAACAAATACTGATGTAACAGATGTTGAAAATGAGATGAGAGAGCTAGAAAATGCTATCAAAGAATATAAACTTATTTTATCTGATGAAAATGAATTAAAGAAAGTTATGAAAGAAGAACTTAGAAAAGTAAAAAAAGATTTTGGATATGATAGAAAAACTGCTATAAAAGATGAAATAACAGAAATAAAAATAGATATGACTGATATGATACCTAAGGAAGATGTAATAGTTTTAGTTACAAATGAAGGGTATGTAAAAAGAGTATCTAAAAAATCATATGCTGCATCAGATGGTGATTTACCAGCGTTAAAAGATAAGGATTATTTAATTGGTTTATTTGAACAAAATACGCTAGATACGTTGCTTTTATTTACTAATAAGGGAAATTATTTATATGTTCCAGTTCATACTCTTCCAGAACTTAAGTGGAAAGATTTAGGTAAACATATAAGTAACTTAGTTCCTATAGCACAAGATGAGAAAATCATAAAAGCATTTGCTATAAGTAAGTTTGATAATAGAGAAGTTATAACATTTACTTCTAATGGAATGACTAAGAAATCAATTTTAAGTGACTTTGTTGTTCAAAGATATTCTAAACCTATTACATATATTAAATTAAAGGGTAATGATGAAGTAGTTAATGTTACTATGGATTTATATAACGAAGTATTTATCGCTACTAAAAAAGGTTATGGACTTTGGTATGATAGATCTGAAATACCAACTATAGGTCTTAAAACAGCTGGTGTTAAGGCTATTAATTTAAAAGATGATGAAGTTGTCTTTGGAGGTGTATTTGATGGTAATAGTGAATATGTTACCGTAATTACATATAAAGGACTTGCAAAACGTATTAAATTATCAGAATTTGAAAAAACATCACGAGCTAAAAGAGGACTTCTATTATTAAGAGAAGTAAAGAGTAATCCACAAGAAATAGTAAAAGTTTATGTAAGTGATGCTAAACATAGCATAGTTTTAGTAAATGATAATGATACAAAGAAAATTAAGTTAACTGAAATACCTATAATGGATAGATACTCAGTAGGCTCTACAATATCTAAAAAAGTTATAGATGATGTTTATGAGGTAGTACTTCTTTCAAAAGATGAAATTAAAACAAATAAAGAAGTATCAAAGCCTGTTTCAAAAGAAGATACAAAAGAATCAAAGAAAGTATCATTAAAAGAAATAGATGATAAATTTATGACAATTGATGATTTTTTAGATAATTTTGATTAGCAAGAATTAATTTTCTTGCTTTTCTTTTTATTATTTAATATAATAACCTTTATGAAAAAGGTGATATAAATGAATGAAGTGAAGGTTAGTCTTTCTTTATTAAAAGAGTTTTTTAAGTATTTTAATATAAGATATGAAAAAGGCTTTTATGATAATATTTTAAGTTTAAATAAAAAGAAAAACATAAATTTATGTATTAATAATAAAGTAGTAGGAAGTTTAATGTATGATGGTAAAAATTATACTTTTATTACAAACAGTTTAAAGGGAAGAACTTATAGAGTAATTGAAAATGGTAAGATGGAAATGACCATAGAATATAATATTAGTAAAAGCAATAAAAATATTATTGGAAAAACAATTATCTCTGGTGATAAGATAAATACTAACTTTAACTTGTATGATTGTGGTAATTTATCATCTTCATATTTTGTTTCTTCAGAGTATAATGAGGTTGTTATATCAAATAAAAAGAAAAATGAAGCAACTGATTTTAATAATATGCATTTAAAACATAAGGATAAAAATGGTTTTACGAATATAACGTATGATTTAAAAGATGATTTTTTAACATATTATAGGGTGTATAAAGATTTAGAAGATACTTTAACAGTAGCAGGTGGATATAATTTATTTGTTGATGATAATAAAAAAGACTTGTTAAAAATTAACGAGAATTACAGATTAAACATTGATGAGTTAGATCCTAGGTACATGGCTTTTATAAAAGAAGAAAAAGAAAATTTAGAATATTTTTATAGAAATTTCTTTGATAACATAATATATGTTACATTGCATAAACTAAGTAATAAACAAAAAGGTTATATATTTAATGAAGGCTATGGAAAAAGTCTTCAAAAGATAAGTAATTTGTAACACATTTTTTTAGCTACCATAAAATATTATGGTGGTTTTTTTTGTATGATAAGATAAAAATAATTAATAGTGTTTTAGAAGAGTATTTTGATGATGATATTTATAATTTGTTTTTAAATAAGTATTGTTATGATTATCATTTAATACTAAAACATTACTTTAAAGATGCTGTCCTTGTTGTAGAAAAAAATAATTATCATTGTGCAACTTTAATAAATAATAATGTGTACGATGTAACTGGTTTAAGATGTAAAAATGATTTTGTTTTAGCAAATAAAAATGATTTAGATTTCATACTAGATTTTTATAATAAACTTGATAATAATATTATTAACGTTTTAGAAAATAGCAATATTAGACAATATATTTATAAAAAATAATATACTATATACTTGGGGTGATGCTATGAGAGTTAAGGTTTATGATTGTGATATAGAAAGTGATTTAGAAACTTGTGTTAATGAATTTATAGTTGATAAGGAAATTATGGATATAAAGTATCAAGTTTCAATAGCAGTAAATGGAGAAGATCAAATATATTGTTTTTCAGCAATGATTATTTATATAGATAAGTAAATTTACAAAGTATTTACATATTAAAATACGTTATTCTTATATTTTGTATTTATTATGCTAAAATTGTAGTAAGAGGTGATTTTTATGATTAAAAATCTAAAAGATGCTATGGAAGCAGATATAAATAGAGTGTATATATCAGATGATGAAAGAAGAAGAATAATTAGAGGAGATATAGATGCAATTAATTATATGAAACAAAAACAAGAGGCTATTTTATATTCTACTTTTGATAGAGTTATAAATGGACATCATTTTGAAGAAGATTCATATACTAGAAAGTTTTTGTCTAAATTTAAAAGTAGTGATGAAATGATGGAAGAAATAAAAAATGAGTTTTTATCTGTTAGAAAGTATTTGAACAATAATGATATATTTCATGAAATATCAAAGATGGTTGTTGAAGATAATTTTAAAAAACCAAATAGTTTAAAAGAAACGATGTTTAAGGTTATTGATTATAATACTCCAAATTATGATTTAGATAATAAAGATAATTATGAAAAAATAAAAAGAATAGTAAAAAGTGTATTAGAAAAGTATTTATATGAAAAAAATGCACAGTCTTTTAGTTTGAAAAATGGGTCTTATTTATATGTTGTTGATAGTAAAAATGGTTTTATAAATATTAATTCTAAAATAGAAGATATAGAAAATGAAATGTATAATTATGTTGTTTTAAATACTAAAGATAATACTATAAAAGAAAAAATGAATACTTTTCAAGGTAAGATAGATACATATGCAAATTTTATAACAAGCACATATTTAGAAGAAAAAGGTTTAGTAAACAAAAACGAAGTTAAAAATGAAGAATGCAATTCTTTTGATCAAGCTGTTTATGAGACTATTGCAAAACATTTTAAATATTATTTAAGTAATGTTTCTGGAGAAGAAATAAAAAGAATTTGTGATCTTCTTTTTGATGAATATTTTAATAAGAATAATATTAATGCTTTTACTAGCACAAATGGAGCTAGAAACTTTATTATTAACTATAAAGGTAATATTTTAAATGATATGAAGAAAAAAACTAATTTATCTTATGGTGGTGAAATGTTAAATAATGATGTTATGAAAAATACCATTTTAAAAAATTATTCTCATTTTCTTTCAAATCAAATAAAAAATGGAAATACTTTTAAAGGAAACGAAGAATTAGAACGTTTCAAAAAAGAAATTTATTTGAGAATAATGAATATGAACATAAATGATAATTACAAACATACTTTATTAAATTATGTAAAAAATGAGGATTATGATAATTTATGGAGCAATGGTATTTTAAGTTACGAAGAAACTTCTTATTTTAAAAAAGTTTTAAATAATAATGATGAAATAAAAAAAGGGCCTAGAATTTAGGCTCTTTTACATCATATACATTTCGCCATTATAATTTTGGTTATTTTGTGTAGATTGGTATGGTGCGTTTGTTTGATAATTTCCTTCTAGTCTAGATAATCTATTTTCAATGTTCTTAATCTTATTTTCCATTGTTTTAAGTTGTTCATTTACGTTATTACAATTATTATTCATATACCCTGGAAACATCATTGGATTAGTTGGCATAAAACCTTGTGGCATAAAACCTGCACTATATGTGCTATTTACGTAAGCATCTCTATCATTTTTCATAATAATCCTCCTATTAAATACTTTACATTTAATTATATGATAATTTAGATTTTTGGTGTATAATTAGTTTAGGTGGTTTTATGAGATTAAAAAAAGTTAAAGATGCAGATGTTTTTATAGATAAAAGTTTTTATATAATAAAAGATCCTTTTAGCTATAAAGGAAATTATAATAAGTTATTTAAAAATGATAATAATATTTCAGTAGAAATTGGTATGGGTAAAGGTGACTTTATAATTGGTATGGCAAAACTTCATCCAGATATTAATTTTATAGGTATTGAGATGTTTGATAGTGTTATAGTAAGGGCAGTTCAAAAGCTTGAAAATGAAAATATACCTAATTTAAGATTAATTAGAATGGATGCTAAGGATATAAATGATGTATTTGATCATGAAATTGATACTATTTATTTAAATTTTTCTGATCCATGGCCAAAGAAAAGACATGCAAAAAGAAGACTTACATCAAAAGAGTTTTTAAAAAGATATGACTCTGTATTTAAGGATGAAAAGAAAATATTTCAAAAAACAGATAATGAAGATTTATTTGCATATTCTATTAATTCTTTAAGTGAGTATGGTTATACATTAAGAAACGTTACATTAAATTTACATAAAGAAGAAGTTTTGGATAATGTTGAAACTGAGTATGAGAAAAGATTCAAAGAAAAAAACGTTCATATATGCAGATTAGAAGCCTATAAAAAGTAATTAAGTATTTTTATTAAAGTATTTTACTTTTTTTCATTTTTTGGTATAATATTTCTTAGAGTAGGTGAATATATGAAAAAGGTTTTGACATCTTTATTAGTTATTTTATTACTTTCTGGTTGTTCATATCCTAATATAACTAAGATGAATAAGTTAGACGTTGAGCAAACAGTGTATACCATTTTACCTTTAAAAGTTAAAATGCGTAATAAAAATGGTAATGGTTATAAGTATTACACGCCAAAGGGAGTAACAAGGGTTAATACTAAGAAGTTTAATGAGGTTTTAAAAAAAGATTCTTATAAATATTATTTATATATTGATATGGTAGATTATTACTATAAAACTGAGTCTAATTATAAAATAAATAAAAATGCTTTTTATTCTGATAAAATTTCTTATAAGAATAAAAAGGGATATCTTGAAATAACAAAGTCAAAAGATAAGATGTACGTAGTTATGTATTATAATTATGCAAAAATAGAAACATATGTTGATAAAAAAGATTTAACAGATACTGTACGAAATTTAAGTTATATATTATCTAGTGTTGAATTTAATGATTCACTTATAACAAGGTTATATGAATCTGGTTCTTTAGGTTCAAAAGAAGAAGCATATAAGTTATTTGATAATAAGGAAAAAGATGGCAACTTTATTGAATACATAGAAGAGTATGATAATTATAATTCTAAGAATGATACTAGTAGTGCGTCAAATGGTGAGTAAGGAAGGTGTAATTATATGGGTTTAAAAAGTAAATTAAGCAAGATGAAAAACTTCTTATTTGATGATGAAGAAGTTGAAGAAGAAGTAGTTAAGAAACCAAAGAAAAAAGAGCATGAAAAGAAAAAGGATAAAAAGGAAGTAGTTGAACCTAAGAAGAGTATCATAAAAGAACCAGAATATGATGATTATTTATATGATATATCTGATGTTAAAAGTGAGACTGTAGAAGTTCCAACTATATCTAGAACTGAAAAGACAGAGTTTAAGATGCCAGAATTTAATGATGATGATTTTATGGTTCCATCTAATAAGAAGCCTGTAGTAGAAGAGAAAAAGACTCCAGTATTTGAAAAAAAACCTGTTTTATATCAAGGTAGTAGAAAGAGAAAAGAAGAAACTAAAAAGTTTAAACCTAGTCCTTTTATATCTCCTGTATTTGGGCTTTTAGATTCACATGGAAATAAGGTATCTGAAAATAGTGAAGAAGCTGTAGAAATAAGAGGAAAAAAAGAAGAAATTACCTTTGATGACATTAGAAAAAAAGCTTATGGAACACTTGATGATGAGTTAGAAGATACGTTAAAGAAACTTAGTTCAAAGACCATAGAAGAAGCTGAAAATGATATGATTAAAAGGGAAGAAAAGTTATCTAGAACTGAGAAAAAAGAAAAAGAAGAAAAGAAGAAAGAAGTATTTTCATCTGTTGAAATAACAAAGGAAGAAAAAAATGAGGAAGATGATGACGACATGATTTTACCTAATGTTAATTTCAAAGAAATAGATGTAGATGAAGAAAGAAATAAGTCAAAGAAGACTGTTAATAAGAAAAAAGAAGTTTCTAAAGTAGAAGATGATGATGACGATGATACTAAAGAGCAAGATTTATTTAATTTAATTGATACAATGTATTCTAAAGAGGGTGAAGAATAATGCTTAGTTTTTTAAATTCATATTTACCTATAATTATTTATATACTATTATGTATCCTTATTGTTATCTTAATAGTTATTTGTGTAAAAGTATTAAGAACTATGAATAAGGTTGAAGGCATAGTAGATGATGTAGATGATAAGGTTAAATCATTAAATGGAGTATTTAATATTGTAGATAGTATAACTGATAAGTTATCTGCCTTAACTGAGGTTGTGTCTGATTCTATAATATTATTTATTAAGGGATTATTTCAAAAAAGAAATTTAAAAAAGAAAGAAAAATTAAGAAAGGAAAGAGAAGAAGATGAAGAAGGAAACGAAGAGTAGTATCAAGAAAATTGCTTTTGGAGCAGCAATTGGTGCAGCATTAGGAGTTTTATTTGCACCAAAGTCTGGTAAGGAAACAAGAAAAGCTTTAAAGGAAAAAGCAACTGACTTAATCAATAAAGCTAAGGAAATTGACGTTATAGAAGTAAGAGATAACGTAATAGAAAAAGCTAATGAAATAGTGGAAGAAATGAAAAACTTAGATAGGGAAAAGGTTTTAAAAATAGCTAATAAAAAAGCTAAAGACTTAAAGAAAAAGGCAGAAGAATTAGTTTCATATACTAAGGAAAAAGCAACTCCAGTAGTAGCTAAGGCAGCAGAAGAATTAAGAGCAAAAGCTATTGATGTTACTGAAAAAGTTTTAGAAAAATTAGAATCTGAATAAATAAGATAAGTTCTTTTAAACAAAGAACTTATTTTTTTGTAAACTTTTATATGCTAATATCATAAATTAATGTGAGGAGGATATCTTATGTATAAAGAAATTGTTACCAAGGCAGTTATTGGAAAAGGAAAAAAATTATTTAAAAACACATATACCTTACTTGTTGATAATAATGCTAATACAGCTCTAGGGTGCTGGGTTATAAATCATAAGTTTAAAGGATATGTACAAAATAATAAGGTTGTTATAGATGGAAGTTTTGATATAAATATTTGGTATTCATATGATAATGATAAAAAAACTTCTGTTGCAACAAAAAATATTCATTATACAGAAACAGTTCTAGTAAATCTTAAAAATGGTACAAGCTTAGATGGTAGTGATATAATCGTAAGAGTTCTTAAAGAACCATCATGTAGTAATGTTAAAATAAAAGATGATGTAATAGAATTTGATATAGAAAAAGAATTAGGTATTGAAGTTATAAATGATACTAAGGTTAAAATAGCAGCTCTTGAAGATGAAGATGCTTGGGAAAATTTAAATGATGAAGAAGATAATGTATCAGATATAAAAGAAGAAAAAGAAGATCAGACAAAAGAAGATACTGTTATGGAAAACATAGATAATGAAGTTAAAGAGGATTTTATATAAGTCCTTTTTATTTTAATAAATAATTAATTGTTAACAAAAATGGTTGACACTGATTTATAACTATGATAAAATTACAATGTATTAAGGAGGAATTTTGATATGGCAGTTAAACTAAGATTAAAAAGAATGGGAGCAAAGAAAGCACCTTTTTATCGTATAGTTGCAGCAGATTCTAGAAGTCCTAGAGATGGTCGTTTTATTGAAACTGTTGGAACTTATAATCCACTTACAACTCCAGCAGAAGTTAAAGTAGATGAAGAGTTAGCTATTAAATGGTTAAAGAATGGAGCTACTCCAACTGATACTGTTAGAAACATTTTATCTAAAGCTGGTATTATGAAAAAGTTTGCAGAAGAAAAACAAGGTAAGTAATTATGGAATTAGTAAAATTAACAGAAACAATTATTAAAGAACTTGTAAATGATGATGACGAAGTTACAGTTAAAGAGTTTCCTTCTGAAAATGAAGATGAAATTGTATTACAAGTTATGGTTCCTGAAAAAGAAATGGGAAGAGTAATTGGTAGAGAAGGAAGGACAGCTAAAGCTATTAGAACTATTGTTCAAGCAAGTTCTTATATTAATGATAATAAGAGAGTAAATATTAATATTGATTCTTATTAAGAAGGCTTTAAAGTCTTTTTTTTATTTAATTTTACTTTAAATAATGTTATAATCTAATTGTATTATAGTAAGGGAATGGTTAATATGAAAAAATATAAAGTAATGGATGGTAATGAAGCTTGTAGTTATGTTTCTTATTTATTTAGTGAGTTAGCAGGTATATATCCTATAACACCAGCTAGTTCTATGGCAGAGAAAATAGATGAATTATCAAGTAAGGGATTTAATAACTTATATGGTAATCCAGTTAAGGTAGTAGAAATGCAAAGTGAAGCAGGTGCAATAGCATTAGTTCATGGAGCTTTAACTTCAGGTGTTTTAGCAACTACTTATACAGCATCTCAAGGACTTCTTTTAATGATTCCTAATATGTATAAAATAGCAGGTGAGTGTCTTCCTTGTGTTATAAATGTTGCAGCAAGATCAATTGCAACTCATGCACTTAGTATTTTAGGCGATCATCAAGATATATATGCAGTAAGACAAACTGGGTTTGCTATGTTAGCATCATCAAGTGTTCAAGATGTTATGAATTTGACTGCTGTTTCATATTTATCATCAATTGATAATAGTATGCCAGTTTTAAACTTTTTTGATGGTTTTAGAACATCTCATGAACTAAAGAAAATAGAAGTATTAGATGGTAATGATTTAAATTATATACTAAATAAAAAGGCATTAGATGATTTTAGAAATAATAGTTTGCTAGCAAAAAAGGTTATTCGTGGTACAACTGAAAATGATGATATTTATTTTCAAAATACAGAGTCTAGAAACGTTAATTATGATAAGATGCCTGATGTTGTAAATGATTACATGCAAAAGATAAATAAAATAACTGGTAAGAATTATAAACCATTTAATTATTATGGTGATAAGTATGCTACTAAGGTAATAGTTGCAATGGGATCTGTTTGTGATACTGTTCGAGAAGTAGTCCAAAATGAGGAAGGTTTAGGTCTTTTAGAGGTTCATTTATATAGACCATTTAGTAAGAAATACTTTTTTGATGTTATGCCTAAAACAGTTAAGAAAATTGCTGTATTAGATAGAACAAAAGAACCGGGATCATCTGGAGAACCATTATATTTAGATGTTTGTGCTATGTATCAAGATAAGGATATTAAACCAAAAATATATGGCGGAAGATACGGATTATCTAGTAAAAACACTGATGAAGCTTCTATAAAGGCTGTGTTTGACTTTTTAGATAATAATCCTTTTCATGATTTTACAGTTGGAATAAAAGATGATTTAACAAACAAAAGCATACCAATTTTACCATATAGAATAAAACATAAAGGTCAAAGAGAAATACTTGTTTATGGATATGGATCAGATGGTATGGTAACAGCATCAAAGGATATAATAACTATTTTAGGTAATTATACTGATGCATTTGTACAAGGATATTTTCAGTATGATTCTAAGAAATCAGGTGGAGTTACTAAATCTCATTTAAGGGTTTCAAAAGATGATATAAAAAGTCCTTATTATGTAAATAAAGCAAACGTAGTAGTTTGTACAAAAGATTCTTATCTTTTAAAATATGACATAGTAGATAATATAAAAAAGGGTGGTACATTTATTTTAGTATCTAACTTAAAAGGCGAACAATTATTAAACTTTATACCTAATAAAGTAAAGAAATTTATAATTGATAATGAAATAAAATTCTACGTTATAGATGCATTTAAAATTGCTAGTGATAATAATATTCCAAATAAGATAAGTGCAATAATGGAAACTGCTATTTTCAAAGTTGCAAATCTTGTCAAATTTGAACCAATTATAAATAAAATAAAAGATCAAGTTAGAAAAAAGTTTTCAAAAAAAGGAGAAGATATTGTAAATTCTAACTTAAAAGCCATAGATGATGCTATTGATGCACTTTGTGAAGTAGAAGTTAATATTACATCTTTAAATAGTAAAGAAAAAGATCAAGTAAATTTAATTGACGATAAGATTTTTAATTACGCATCTAGATTAAAGGGAGATTGTTTAACAGTTAAAGACTTTATTAAACATAAAGATGGATCTTTTATGCCTGGAACATCAAAATATGAAAAGAGAAATATTGCAAGTCTTCTTCCTTGTTGGAACAAAGAGAACTGTATAGAATGTAATATGTGTGCAATTTCGTGTCCTCATGCTGTTATAAGACCTTTTATATTAACTAAAGAAGAGGTTACAAAGTTTAATTTAGAAGGCAAGGTAAAAGAAATTAAGGGTAAAGATAATTTATACTTTTACATGGCAATATCATTAGATGATTGTACAGGATGTGGTGTATGTTCTGAGGTTTGCCCTGCTAAGGAAAAAGCTATTAAAATGAAAGAAATATTTAAGGAAGATAGAAAAAAAGTTAATATGATTTTTGACACTGTTCAAAATAAAAAGTTATATCCTAAAAACACAATTAAAGGTTCACAGTTTGAAAAACCATTATTTGAGTTTTCTGGAGCTTGTGCTGGATGTGGTCAAACTCCTTATGTTAAATTATTAACACAATTATTTGGTGATAATTTAGTAATTGCAAATGCAACAGGTTGTTCTTCAATATATGGGGCATCTCATCCTTCAATGCCATACAGCATATCTTGGGCTAATTCATTATTTGAAGATAATGCTGAGTTTGGTTTTGGTATAAAGTTAGCAGATGAATTACAAAAGGATAAAATTAAAAAAATATTAAATAAGAGTAATTTATCAGAGAAAAATAGAAAGCTTTATGATAACTGGTTAGAAAATAATTGTGATGAAAAATCTTCTGATGAGTTAATAAATAACTTTGATTTTAACGAAGCTATTAAATTAGAAGGGTTAAAAAAGTATATAAAACCTAAAACGCCTTGGATAATAGGTGGAGATGGATGGGCTTATGATATAGGATATGGTGGATTAGATCATGTGTTATCAACAGGAAAAAATGTTAATATATTAGTTTTAGATACAGAGGTTTACTCAAATACTGGGGGACAAAATTCTAAATCTACAAGAAGTGGAGCAACTGCTAAATTTGCTTATAATGGTAAGAATGGAAAGAAAAAAGATTTAGCAAGAATGGCAATGTCTTATGGTGATGTTTATGTTGCAAGTATATCTTTAGGTGGTAATATGCAGCAAACAATAAAGGCATTAACTGAGGCTGAAAAATATAATGGTCCATCACTTGTAATTGCATATGCACCTTGTATAACACATGGTATAAAAAGTGGTATGAAAAACAGTATAAAAGAAGAAAAATTAGCTGTTGAAAGTGGATACTGGCCGTTATTTAGGTATAATCCAGAAATTGATAAGTTAACACTAGATTATAAAAATCCAGACTTTGATAAGTATGAAGAGTTTTTAAATAATGAAAACAGATATTCTATGACTAAGTTAGTAAATGAAGAAAGAGCTAATTATATGTTTTCTATAAATAAAGAAAATGCAATAAAACGTTTTAATTATTATAAGAAATTATCAATGGAAGAAAAGTGATTTAATAGTCACTTTTTTTAATTTGTTTACATGTATGTTTATTTTTCTTTTTCTTAATGTAAATATAATGTATAATTATATTGGGTGATTAATGTGTTAAATACTTTAAAAATAGATGAAATATATGATACTTATGTAATAGGTCTTGAGAATGAAGCTCAAGGTGTATGTAAAATAAATGGTATGATTGTTTTTGTACCAAAGGTTTTAGTTGGAGAAAAAATTAGAATAAGAATAACTGAAATTAAAAAGAATTTTGCACGAGGTAAGGCTGTTGAGATATTAGAAGAATCAAAAGAAAGAATTGAATCTAAATGTCCATATTATGAAGAATGTGGTGGATGTGATTTAAGACATCAGACAATCGATGAAAACTTAAAATTTAAAAGAGAAAAAGTATATAATGCTTTAAAGCGAATTGGAAAAATAGACGTAGATGTTGAAAAGTGCGTACCTTCATTTAAGAATGATAACTATCGTAATAAAGCTAGTTTTAAAGTTGAAAATGATCGTATTGGTTTTTATAAGGAAGCAACTTACCAGTTAACTGACATTAAAGAATGCCTTTTGGTAGAAAATGAAATAAATGACTGTTTAAAAGAAGTAAGAAATTATATAAAAAATAATAATAATAAAATTAATTCTATTACAATTAAATATGGTAATGCAAGAGGTGAGCTACTAATTGATATATATTCTTTAGATGAAGAAGATATTAAAATTATTGATTTTTTAATAGATAAAGTTTCTTGTTTAAAAACAGCTATTTTTAATGATAAAGTTGTTTATGGTAAAGGATATATAGAAGAAATATCTAATGGACTTATGTTTGACGTATCTTCTAAATCTTTTTTTCAAGTAAATAGTGTGCAAGCAGAAAAATTATATGATACTGCTATAAAAAGTGCTAAGTTAAGTAAGAATGATGTTGCTCTTGACTTATATTGTGGTACTGGTACTATTACAATGATAGTATCAAAATATGTAAAAAAAGTTATAGGTATAGAGATTGTAGAAGATGCTATAAGAAATGCAAAACAAAACATGAATATAAATAATATTAATAACGTTAATTTTATATGTGGAGATGCTACTAAAGAAATAAGTAAAATAAAAGAGAAAATAGATGTTATATTTGTTGATCCACCAAGAAAAGGTATGGACAGAAAAGCTATTTCAATTATGAAAAAAATAAATCCTAAAAAAATAATATACATATCATGTAATCCTGTTACCATGGCAAGAGATATATCTTATTTAACTGATTTATATGATGTAAAAAAAGTAATACCATTTGATATGTTTCCTAATACTGCACATGTTGAGTGTGTATGTGTGATGGAAAGAAGGTAAAAAAATGAAATATTTAAAATGGGTATTTGGAACTAATGTTGCAAATAAAGAAAATGAAGAATTTAAAATTAATGAAGAAATTACAGCTGATAGATGGGATCCAACAAATAAAGATTGGACTTTAAAAGGTGGATTTAATTTTACAAATGAAAAGTGTGCATTAAGATGGATGGCTAGAGGAGATACTTTATATGAAGTTGAAATACCAAGTGATGGAGAAATATATGAAATAGAGAATAATAAAACTCCAGGAGGAATTATTATTGCAAATAAGATAATATTAAAAAATCCGATTTCTATTTCTTCTGAATTATTAAATCATTTTTATGAAGTAAGTAATTTACCACTTAAGACATATTTTGAATGTGTTGGATTTTTAGCATCAAGAGGATATTATGACCTAGCATTAAGAATTATAAAAGATAAAGTTACAATGGAAAATATTGATATTGCAATTGAAACATTTAATGATTCAATTAAGCCTTGGCATAAAGTTGATTATGATTGCTATAACAAAGTAAAAGAAGTTTTAGAAGAAATACAAAGTGATGTTTTGATAAATTTATTTATTGATAAAGAACCGTATATTAAAATATTAACTGATGATGAAGTTATTAATTTAACAGGACAAAGTGGTTCTGGAAAATCAACATATGCAAAAAATAATTTTAATACTGATAATTATTTAGTTGTAGATACTGATGATATTTTTAATGAAAATAGATTTGAGTATGCAACTGGGATAAATAAGGAGTTAGGAATTTATTTTAGAAATAAATATAAAGAACTACCTTCATTATTTGATGATTTTGATTTGATTTATAATGAAATAATAAATTATTGTAAAAATAATACTAAAACATTGGTTATTGATTGTGCTCAATTTCACTGTATAAAAGATGTTAATTTACTAAAAGGTAAAATAATTATTATAAGAACTTGTATTGATAATTGTTATATAAGAACAATTGAAAGATATAAAAATTTAAATAAAAATTATACCGAAGAAGAACTTAATAAGTATAAAGAAAGAAAAAAAGGTATATATAGTTGGTATAAAGGAACAAATGAATTTATTAAGAAAATAACTTAGATGAAAATAAATTAATGTACCTACAATTAATAAATATTTGCAGAGAAAGAAGTAAGGATAAGATTAAAATATGAGAACTAAAGAATATATTGGAAAAAACATCAATATTAAGATAGACAGAAAATTAGGAAGTAAGCATCCTAAACATGGTTTTATATATCCTGTTAATTATGGTTATGTACCTAATACTATAAGTGGTGATGGAGAAGAATTGGATTGTTATTTACTAGGTGTATTTGAACCAGTTGATGAATATACAGGAAAATGTATAGCTGTAATACATAGGATTAATGATGATGATAAACTTGTGATATCACCTGATAGTAGAGAATTTTCAAATAGTGAAATAGATGCCTTGACGGAATTTCAAGAAAGATTTTTTGAACATGAAATTATTAGAAGTGATGTTACATTTAATAGTTTAATACCAGAACTTAGTGTATCTAATATAGAAAAAAGTGTAGAGTTTTATAAAAAAATTGGATTTAAAGTTATTTATGAAAGACTTGAAAACAAATTTTGTTTTTTAGAACTTGAACATAATCAATTGATGATAGAAGAAATAAATGATAATTGGAATACTGCAATTTTGGAATATCCTTTTGGTAGAGGGATAAATATAAGTATGTCTGTATTAGATATAGAAAAAATGTATAATAACTTAAAGGATAAAAATATTGAAATTTTTAAAGAATTAGAATGTCATACTTATAAAGTTAATGAAGTCATATATAAAGATAAAGAATTTTTAATACAGGATCCTGATGGATATTTGCTAAGATTTAATAATTAATAAAAAATATTTTGGAAAGAGATTAATAAAATGAATGATTTAATAATAGAAACAAAAAATTTAATATTATTACCATGGGATACTTTTGATGCTGTTGATATGCAAAGAATATTAAATGATGAAACGATTTCAAAAATGTTAGATACACCATATCCATATACATTAGATATGGCAAGGAATTTTATAAATAATATTAAAAATAGAACAAAAGGTTATTATGAATGGAAGATAGTATTAAAAAGTAAGAATAAAATAATAGGTGGTACTGCTATGGATTTAGGAAGTAATCCAGTAAATCTTACACATATTTATATTGATAAAGATTATAGAAACAAGGGTTATGGAACAGAAATATGGGAAGCTAAAATAAGATACTGTTTTGAAAATACAAGTGCAAATGAATTGGTATCTGCTTTTTATAAGGATAATATTGCAAGTTATAAAATGCAAAAAAAATCAGGAATGACTATCGAAAACAACTTAGATGAAAATAATCAATTAACTACAAGAATATTTAAAAAATAATAATAATTTTAAGATAATTAGATTGGAGAATAAAATATGGAAAATAATAATGTAATTTCAAGAAGCTTTGATAAACCAACTATAGTAACTGATGATATTAAGGAAAATTGTTTGCTTGAAAACACTATGGTAAGTGGATATGGTACAGCGATAATTGATAAGGATTTTATACAAGATATGAATAAAATAGCAGAAGAAATTGATACTAGTAATAATAATTTTGTTACTATTACAACAACTTTGCAAAATAAAATTTATGAATATTTTTACTCTAAAGAAGGTAATAATTTATCTCGTGAGAAAATATATGATGAAAAAGCAATTACTGATGAAGATGGAATGGTTATTGGAACAAAAATATCAGATTTAAAGGGTATGAATGTAGCTTTATGTAGTGAAAAATCTACAGCAGCATATATTATACTTAAAAATCTTTATGACAATAATAAGATTAGCAGAAAACCATTTCTTAATTTATCTTATTTAAGAGAAGAACTTAGTTGTGACAAAAATCCTCATGCATTTGTAACACTTAGCAAAGAAGATGCTTCATATCCAGCTAAAC
Source organism: Mycoplasmatota bacterium (assembly GCA_022768045.1). Lineage (GTDB taxonomy): Bacteria > Bacillota_I > Bacilli_A > RF39 > UBA660 > Aphodocola. The sequence goes on from JALEND010000080.1 coordinate 17,589, forward strand.
ATTTATTATATGATGTTGAAAATCCTACTGTGTTAGAAAATGATAAAAAAGAGAGATTTGCTTTAGTAGGATTATACGCATTAACTGATGAAGAAAAAGAAGATATTGAAAATGGTTATGAATGCACTCCAACATCACTTTATGAGATATTGGGTAATTTTAAAGAAATAAGTGCTAAAAGAGTGTATGGCTCAAAAGAAAAGAAAAAAGATAAAAAGAAACGTTAGTTGTTATATTGATTTTTAAAATATTAGTTTTTATAATATATTTTGTAATAAAAAAGAAAGTTGGTTTTGAAATTGGAAAAGTATAAAGAAGTAGAAAGAAGTATAATAAAAACATATAGAAAAGAAATCTGGAGTAAGTTTGTTAAAGCGGTAAGCGATTATGAACTTATTAAGGAAAATGATAATATAATGGTTTGTATATCAGGAGGCAAAGACTCTTTTTTGTTAGCTAAATGTATTCAAGAATTACAAAGACATGGTAAATTTTATTTTGATGCTCATTATGTAGTTATGGATCCTGGATATAATGAAATTAATAGAAAAATGATAGAAGAAAATGCTAAACTTTTAAATATTCCTATTGAAATATTTGAAAGTAACATATTTGATACTGTTTTTAAAATAGAAAAGAGTCCTTGCTACTTATGTGCTAGAATGAGAAGAGGATATTTATATAGTAAGGCAAAAGAACTTGGTTGTAATAAGATAGCGTTAGGTCATCATTTTAATGATGTTATAGAAACAACTCTTCTTTCAATGTTTTATGGTTCTGAAATAAAAACAATGATGCCTAAACTTCATAGTGATAACTTTGAAGGATTAGAGCTAATAAGACCACTTTACTTAGTTAAAGAAGATAATATAATTACATGGAAGAATTCTAATAAGCTAACATTTATAAACTGTGCTTGTCGTTTTACGGAACAATGTACTGTTGTTG
>JALEND010000008.1 GCA_022768045.1 Mycoplasmatota bacterium
ATATTTTTTCTATTTTTAAAGTTTCAACATCATTTCCATAAATCTTTTTAACCTTATTTATAAAATCAGGTTTTATACTATCATAAACAAATTTATAAGCCTCTTTATCGCCTTTTCTAGCTAGAGACATTTTACTATCTAGCAATCTCATAATCTAGCCTTCTTATATAAATCTATGGCATCAATAAAATGCTTTTCATGATTATTATATAACCCATTTTCTATGTAATTTTCACAAACATCATCCATGTATTTTTTAAAATCATATTCTTCACTTGGTAATAAATTATTATATTTTATATATGCATTCATCATAGATTCTTTTATATTTGTTATTTTACTTTTATAAATCTCATATTTTTTCTTCTTAGTTTTCTTATTTAAAAGTTTAGATGTTTGACCTAAACGTGTAATAATATATGAAGATGGAACCTTATTTACACTACTTTTAGCATATGTATCAATAATATTTTCATATTTTCTTTGCATCTCTTCTCTAACACTTTTTTCTGTATCATAAAACTTATTTCTTTTTAATATATCATCTACAATATACTCATATTTTTCTAGCATAAGCTCTTTTTCATTATCTTTTTCAAAAGGAGTTCCATTTCTTAATTTTTCTATGTCTATTATAATTTCCTTCTTTTTATTTTCTTTTTTAACATATTCTACTATCTTATTTTTTATAGATGTTTCATTTTGAGTTTTAGTATTTGGATAATCTTTAATATAATTTAATATTAACTCAGTATATATACCTTCTTTTATTAAGTATTCCTTTATAGGTGTATAACAATTTATACTTAGTAGTGCATCTTTACATACATGTAAATACTTATTATATAAATGATTAAACAACTTATCAAAACCAAGACCTGTTTTATTATAATAATTAAGTAATATTTTATCACCTTGATTTATAATACTTTTCATTCTTTCCTTAATAATTTCTATTTTTACATATATTGTACTATTACTTAAAAGGTTATTATTAATATAATATTCAAATAACGCTCTTTCATATATTTCTAATTCTTCTTCTGTTAAATACTTTGATGATAAACCTTTACACTTTTGGATAAATCTATTTTCGAATTTTTCAATATCATCCTTATCATCTACTTCTTTTACTTGTTTAGCTATATTAATACCTGCTAAATAATGATTATGTGTAGCTCTTAAATTATTAATATTTACGTTAAAATTTTCAAATTCTTTGTTAAAGTCATATCTATCTATCAATTTATCAATTAAATCATTTGTTTTTTTAATTTGATTATCTTTTTCTTCTTGTGTCATTGTAGCGTAATAATTTATATTAAATTCATTTTTATTTTTATAATATATTTTTAAATTCTTTTTAAGCTTTGGATTCTTTCTACATAAATCATACAAGTTTCTAACATTTAAAAATTTAATACCTTCTTTTTTTAAAAAACTAATACATTTTCGTCCTACAACACTTGAAAACCTCTCATTTTCACCGTTAAGTTTATAGTCATTCATACATTCTTCTATTTTATTTTCAACCGACTCTTTATACTTATTAGGATCTTTTTTATTCATGTCTATAATATTTAAATAATGATTAACATAATATTTTTTTATTATATCTTTCTTTTCTTCCGTTAACTTTATCATACTAAAAGCCCCCTTTTTGACAAAGATATTATACTCATATAAAAAAATAAGTCAATATTGACTTATCTTACTAAATATTATTATTTTTTTAATGAATCATGTGTATTTCTAAATAAATTTAAAAACATTGAAAATAATGCTATTCCAAATGCTATACCAAGCATTGTATATAAAGCTTGTAATCCATATTTTACTGCTAAAGAATTATTTGATATCACTATATTTTGCATCATGTAAAATAATGATGCTCCTGGTACTATTGGAACTATTCCTGTTAAAACAAATATCACAGATGGACACTTAATAACCCTTGCAATTACGTTAGAGTAAACGTAAATAGCCGCTGCACAAACACAAGATGATAAAAATATATTATTAGTATATTTATATGTTACTTCATAAAACAAGATGTTTATAAAGCCTCCTAAAAATACAAATGGTAACTTATCTTTTTTTGTATTAAATACTAATCCAAAACCTAATGCTCCAATAGATGCTGAAATAAGTTTTATAATCATAGTTTACCTCCTAGCAAAAGTGATATAGCAATACCTGATGCTATTGATAATGCAAGAAATATACCATCTACAAATCTATTTGTACCAGATGTAGTATCACCTTTAACAATATCATATATTGATGTAAAAATTGCAAGACCTGGTATTAAAAGCATTATATCTCCTATTATTACTTTATCTATGTTAATCTGACATATTTTAGAAAATAAGATTGCTATTATACCAATTATAAAACTAGCTAAAAAATTATATATAATCTTACTTATGTTCTTTTTATTTAAATAAGTATCAAGAATAAATATAACAATTGAAATTAATATTGATATTAAACCATCTAGTATTTTTCCTCCAAAGAATATAGTAAATGATCCAGCTGCTAACATGTATCCAAAACATATTAAAAACATGTTTTTGTCTACTTTAATCTTATTTATTTTTTTAAGAACAGCTTTTCTAGATATGTTCTTTTTAACAATACTTCTAGATAACTCATTTACTCTTTCTAACTCATAAAAGTTATTACTCATATAAGTTACCCTTCTTGACTCTGTAACAGATGTTTTATCATCTCTTAATGTTGCAATTAATAAACTATTTATTGCATATACCTCAATATATTTAACATTATAACCTGCACAAATTCTTCTTACTGTATCCTCTACCCTAGATATTTCAGCTCCACTTTTAATCATAGCTTCACCAACATCTAAAGATAAACTTAATATTTCACTTAATTTATATTTCATGTAATAGACCTCCTTTATAAAAAATATGTGATTAATATTTAACCACATATAAAGGTAATTAATACTATTTTTCTAATTCTTTTACATAGTCTTTAAATTCTTTACCTCTTACTTCACATTCTTTATATTGGTCCCAAGAAGCTGATGCTGGAGAAAGTAAAACAACATCTCCACTTTTCATAATTGGTTTAATCTCCTTAAAAGCATCCTTTAAAAACTCATGAGTATATACAGGTATATTTAGACTATTAGCATATTCTTCTACCCTTTTTCTACAAGTTCCAATTGCAAGAATAGCTTTTACATTTTTCATATATGAAGTAAGTTCATTAAAGTCTTGCCCTCTTTCTAAACCACCTAATATTATTATAGTAGGTTTATTAAACGAAGATAAAGCTATTTGAGTGCATTTAATGTTAGTAGCTTCTGTATCATTATAAAACTTAACACCAGATACTTCACCACAAAACTCTAATCTATGTTCTACACCTTTAAAGTTATAAGCAACCTTTCTTATTACGTCATTTGAAATATTAAACTCTTTTGCAACTAATATAGCTGCCATTATATTTTCTTTATTATGATTACCAACAATTATCATATCATTAGTATCTAATACCTCTTCATCATTATAATAAATCTTATCATTTTCTAAGTAACAATTAGTTTTATTCTTACTAGAAAAATATAATTTTCTAGACTTTATATTCTTAGTTTGCTCTAATACTTCTTTACTTTCTAAATTAAGTATTGCAACATCTTTACTAGTTTGATTTTTAAATATCTTAGTTTTAACATCTTTATACTTTTGATAGCTATTATCAAAAAAGTCTACGTGTGCCTCTGATAAATTAGTCATAACCGCAATATTAGGTTTAAACTTACTTAAGTTATTTAATTGCTGGCATGATGTTTCCATAACTATTACATCACCTTTTTCTAACTTATCTAAAAAACTACATAAAGGATATCCTATGTTTCCTGCAAGATGACATCTTATACCTGATTCTTTAATTATCTCATAAGTAAGTGTTGTAGTAGTTGTTTTACCATTTGTACCTGTAATACCTACTAATGTAACATCATCTGGTAATAATCTATAAGCCATTTCAACTTCATTAATTACTTCTATACCAAGTTTTTCTGCTTTTTCTACGTATTTATGATGAATAGGAACACCAGGATTTTTTATTAAATAATCATAACTATCATCTAATAAGTCATCTGGATGTGATCCAAAATAAAATTTAACACCTAACTTTTTTAGTTCCTCTATTTTATTTTGATCTTGTTTTTCTGCTTCTTTTCCATCATTTATTAATACTTCATTTCCTCTTTTTATTAAAAACTTAGCTGCTTCATAACCACTTCTTGCAAAACCTAGTATAAATATTTTATTATTTTCAAACATTTCTAACACCTCTTAAATAATTATACTATAATTATAAGTTTTTAACTAACTCTTTTTTATTAAAATATTAATTTTTTCTAAGTTATCAAATGTATTTCCAACGTATTCATCATCCATAACTAAAATACTAGCTTTTTTATACATATCATCATAATATCTTTTTAATATATCAATATTACCTTCTTTTATTTTTATATTAAATATTTCCTTACTTATAGCAAAACTTCTTAAATAAGTTATTAATTCTTTATTACTCATAACCTCTTCCTTTCTAAAAAAACACCATAATAAAATTATAGTGCTTTATACTAAGAAATATGTCGAATTATAGATTAGATTTAAAAACTTTTTCTAAGTAACATTTAGAACATAATGGCACATATTTTACCTCTTTATTTTCACCATCAATGATAAATTCTTCTCCTTCTTTTATAAACTTATCATTTACCATTCTAGCGTTAAACCTTGCCTTTATTCCACAACTACAAATTGTTTCTAGCTCCTTAAACTTGTCACATAACTCAAATAATCGTTTAGAGCCTTCAAATAACTCTGACTTAAAATTAGTTTTAAGACCAAAGCATATAACAGATACATTATATTCTTTTGCTATAATCCATAATTGTTCTACTTGCTCTTTTGTTAAAAACTGAGCTTCATCTACTAATATTGCGTCTTTTTTTATTAACATATCTAAGTACTTATCACCTAGCAAGTTTTCTTTTTTATCTAATTTTATTTGTACCTTTCTTTTAGGGCCTATTCTAGATACTAAATAATCTCCGCCTTTTGTATCAGTAATTGATTTTATTAAAATGATATCTTTATTATTTTCTTCATAATTATAAGCCATCTGTAAAATAGCCATACTCTTACCAGAGTTCATTGGACCGTATCTAAATTCAAAATTAGCCATCTAAAATACCTTCTTTCTATAAGAATATAACATTATTAAGTAATAATTGTAAACTAATTTTTTCTATTTTTATACACATACTTTTTTCCTTGCTTCATATTAACATTTTTGTAATTATTATTTTCTGTTACATCTTCTGCACTTTTTATAAAAGGTGGTAATATAGCATCTTCTTTTGCTTCTAAAATAACAGTACCATCATCAAATTCATCTAGCTTATATACATTGTCATTATACATAAAACAAGTTCTAGTTTTATTAACCTCGTTTATTATTCTTCTTTCATTTTTTAATTTTTCATATAGTTTTTCACTTATTTTCTCTTCTGTAACTATTTTTTCTTTATCCTTATATGACTTTTTAATTGTAATATAATAAGTACTCTGATTATCTAACGTTCTTTTTCTAAGCCTCATTTCATAATTATCATTTGTATTTAAGTAAACTTGATTTATGTTTAATTTAACGCATTCTTTTTCATTTAAAAACACTTGCATATCACTAGTTACTTCTACTATGTATTTTTTTTCTTTTCTTTCTTCTATATTTAAATAGTTTTTTATTATGTTAATAGTTCTATTTATTTTTTCTTCAAAGTCCGTAGAATTATCTACTATCTTAAAATTATTATGAAAACTCCAAGCATCAATTACTTTATCATCTCTTATAATAGCTTCTTTAATTCCTTCTTTTCTTGCAGCATTATTACTTGTTGTATAAAATTCTTCTTTATTTTTGGCAGCTGTTGTTAAACTAATTACTAGGTTATATTGATCCATTATATCTATTCTAGTTTTATTTTCCTCTTCTAGTAATTTCATAAACTCATCTTCACTAAGAAAAGACTTTATATCAAATACTCCTCTATCACAAATTATTATACATTTCTTATCAGTTAAATTAGCTGCTCTTAGAAAACACTCTTCACTAACTAGTTGTTCTTTTAATAATATTTTCTCAAATTCTAACATACTGATTTTATCATCACCAAATGGTTTTATACCTCCATTTATAATTCTAGTTGCAACTTCTTCTATTATAAATACTTTGTAACCCATTAAAGTTAAATATTCTTCTATTTTAGATAATGCTGTTGTTTTACCAGCACAAGGTCCTCCAGTTAAACATATCTTTGCTGCTAACATATTAATATATCCTTTCTATTTTTTTATCTATAAGATTTAGTTTATGTACTGATGAATGCGTAACAGAAAAACTATCTTTATACATGGTAGGTTTTATATCATTTAAAATATAATATATCATGTTTATAACTCCCCTATGCGTTACTAATAAACAGTTATCCCATGAATCTATTTCTAAGAGTAAATTTTCTATTCTAAAATATAGATCCATTAATGATTCACCATTTGGATAAGTATCATATACGTTTATCTTACCCAAGAAATAATCATCTTTATCTAATGAACTTTTTAAGACTCCATTATATAAACCCTTATCTTGCTCTCTTAATTTACTTGTATAAATAATCTCTTTATTTAGATTTTCATTTACTATTTTTGAAGTTTCAACAGCTCTTTTAACATCACTTGAAATTATTTTATTAAACTCTATATTGTTTTCTATAAAATCTCTAGCTTCCTTTGTTTTTTCTATTCCTTCCTTTATTAAAGGAACATTGCTATACCCTCCTATTCTTGACTCATCATCAAGTCCATGTCTTAATAAATATATCATTTTGCCTCCTTTAGTGTATTTTATACACATAATATTTTATATTAAAAAGTACATTTTATTTTGTACTTTTTAAAACAATTTTCTAACAGGAATTTCATCCTTAAACTTATATAATTTAGATGGCCTATTACCATTTATACTAATACTTTTATTTAAGTCATCTATAATATCTAAACTAAGTATCTTCTTTCTAAAATTTCTTCTATCAAACTTCTTTTTAAAAATACTTTCAAATATGTTTTGTAACTCTGGCATAGTAAATTCGTCTTTTAAAATAGATTTTAATATATCACTTTGTACAATTAAAGATTTTAGTTTTTCTAAAGCTTCTTCTAATATAATATCATGTTTAAAAGCTAGTTTTGGAATGTTATCTATGTCAAACCACTTAGCATCAAGAGTATTTTTATTTATACTATTTATATTTGTTTTATTATTTAATATACCTAAGTATGAAACTGCAATCATACGATATTCATTATTTTTATCTCCAAGTTCATCAAAACATTTAAACTGATAAATATCACAATCAGTTATTCCTGATTTTTCATATATTTCTCTTCTTACTCCGTCTTCTAATCGCTCATTATTATATAATGCTCCTCCTAAAAGTGCCCACATATCTTTATAAGGTTCATTACTTCTTTTTATAAGTAATACTTTAGTTACTCCATTATCAACCGTAAAAATAGCTGAAATAACATGAATACCTTGTTTTTCATATAACTTATTATTTACTCTCATATAACCACCATTATCATTATATGTGTTACAATTACACTTGTCAATAACTACTGTGTATTTTTTACACTTATATGCAAAATAAAAAAACAAACCAACTACTAACTTCTAAATTATTATTGGTTTGTTCTTTTAATATTTATTTTTTTTAATTTCTTTATATTATTATTTATTGCGTCAAGATTATTATATGTATTACCAGTAAATTCATCTTCTAATGTTAAAATATCAGCATAATTTTTCTTTTCTTCATAATAAGTTTTTAATAAATCAACATCACTATATGTTATATCATAATTAAAAATATCATGTGCTATATCAAAGTTTTTTAAATATGTATTTAAGCTATTTCTACGTAAAATAAGATAACTTGTAACTTGTCTTTCTTGTAACATTATATCTCTCCTTTCTTTTATATAATTAAATTACTTCCAAATTAAAATCACTATAAAAAAATAGCGATAAGAAGAATTTAACATATTTTTTTAATTAATGCAAGCTTTTTTTATAACATTTAATAAAATTTAAATTATATCTTCTATATAAATCTACATAATCATAAAAATATTCTTTAAATTTTTCATATACATCTTTATCTATGTATTTATGATTTAAAGCTATCATCTCTAATTCTTCATTTGTTAAAACATAGTAGTTTTTTAACGTTCTTTTACCTAAAACATCATATATATTATCATTTATTTTTATAAATATATGTCCTATATGGGCATAGTTTTTATCCCCTACAACAAATAAAGCATCTTTATAAATACTTTTTAATAACCTAGCAAAATAAAAACAATAACCATTCATAAATGTTTTATTAATGTTAAAATAAAGAAAATCTTCTTTTTTATCATCTTCATAATAACACTTAGTACTATTATATGCTTTCTTAACTAATTCGATAACTGCTTCTACATTTTCATAAAAAAAATCATACTCATTATCAGGAATATAAAATCTCATAAAATAGCACCTTCTTTTTGTATGAATTATGTTACCACAAATAAATTAGAAAGTAAAACAATAAAAAAATAGCATAAGCTATTTTTTAAATTCAGTAAACTGTCAACGTCATTTTTATTTAATTATAGAAAAAATATTATTTACAATAATTTGATACTTTGAAAATCTTTTTTCAACTCTTCCATTTACTTTATAAATGCCTGGAACTTTTATTCCAAAAAATCTTTCATAGGTTTTGGGAAATACCACTAGATCTATATTTCCATATAAATCACTTGCATTTATAAACATCATCTTATCATTTTTCTTAGTAGATATTTCTCTTTTAGATTCAAAATATAAAACCATATCTATTGTTTTATCAAAATAGTTAGATAATTTATTAGTAGTAATACTTTTTTCATTAATATACATATTAGTAGGATGATTACTTAAATAAAGACCATATATTTCTTTTTCAGTACTTGCTAAAAATATATTATCATACTCATCATAATTTTTAAGTTCTGGTTCTATTACTAAACTATCATCTAAGTTTTCACATAACTCAGCATAATTAAAAGCCTCTTTTAAGTTTTCTATCATCGTCTTTCTTGTAATACCAAACTCATCTAAACAACCAGATAAAATTAATGTATTTATTATACTATCACCTAGTTTATATAATCTTTTTATAACATCTAAGTAAGACTTAAAAGATCCGTTTTCACATCTTTCATTTTCTATTTGCTTGCAAATTAATGTACCTATACCCTTTAAAGCTGCAAGTGAGTATTCTATTTTATTACCATTCATACTAAACTTATAAGATGAACTATTAATACTAGGCTTAATAACCTTTATATTTAACATTTTACATTCATCAATTAATGCTCTTATTTTAGATACTACACCTATAGAATTATTAAGTTCTTCCATCATAAATAAACTTGTATAATGCACTTTTAAATATGCCATTTTATATGCCATAATAGCATAACTTACAGAATGAGCCTTATTAAATCCATAATTTGCAAACTTTAAAATCATATCATAAACCTTATTAGCTACATCTTTATCATAACCTTTATTAATACTACCCTTAATAAAATCTTCTTTCATACTTACTAATATAGCCTCTTTTTTCTTGCTCATCGCTCTTCTTAAGATATCTGCCTTACCAAAAGAAAATCCTGCCATAATACTAGCTATTTGCATTATCTGTTCTTGATATACTATTATTCCGTATGTTTCACTAAGTATATCTTTTAAGTTATCATCTATGTAATCTATTTTCTCTTTATTATTTTTTCTTTTAATAAATAAAGGAATATTATCTATTGGACCTGGTCTAAAAAGTGCATTTGCAGCGATTAAATCATTAATATGAGTTGGTTTTAACTCTTCCATAAACTTTCTCATACCAGCAGACTCAAACTGAAAAATACCATTTAAATTACCACTTTGAAATAACTTAAATACTTCCTTATCATCTAATGGTATATCATTATAACTAAAGTTTTCTATTTTGCTTACTATATTGCTAATTAAGCTTAAGTTTTTAAGACCTAGAAAATCCATCTTTAAAAGTCCTAAGTCTTCTATATAATTCATTGTATATCCACATAAATAACCATTATCAACCTTTAATAAAGGAACATAATTACTTAGTTTTTTATTAGAGATAATAATACCTGCTGCATGCTGCGAAAAATGTCTTTTTAATCCTTCTAAATTAAGAGATACATCATATACTTTTCTTAAAGTCTCATCTTTTCTTAATATATCTTTTACAAGTGCATTATTTAACTGTTCTTTTAAACTCTTCTTATCATCAAAGTTATTAACTAGGTTATCAACTTTATATTGACTAACACTAAACACCTTTGATACATCCCTTATAACTTGTTTTGCTAATAAATTAGAAAAAGTTATTATCCCAGATGTTTTATCAGTTCCATATTTATTCATTACATAATTAATTACATCTTCTCTTTTTTCAGCATCAAAATCTATATCAATATCTGGCATAGTAACACGCTCTGGATTTAAGAACCTTTCAAAAAGTAAATTATACTTTAAAGGATCAACATCTGTTATACCAAGTGTATAAGATACTAAGGAAGATGCAGCAGATCCCCTTAAACCAATTAATATATTATTTTTTTTAGCATATTTAACATAGTCCCATACAACTAAGAAATAGTTACAAAATCCCATGTTATTAATAACAGACAATTCATACTTTAATCTATCCACATATTTTTGACTAACATTATTTAATAATCTTTTTTTAAGACCCATTATACATAACTTTGTTAAATACTCATAAGCATTATCTACGTATACTGGCAACAAATCATTTTGCTTTTCTATTTTAACATTACATAAATTTGCAAAGTATATGGTTGTTTTCTTATCACTAGTATCTAAACTATCGTCTAAAGATACATCATTTAAATTAAACTCTTTATCCCCAATTTTATATAATATCTTTAAATACTTTTCTTTCTTTTCTTCTAATGATAAAACTTTTTTTACGTAAACTTTATTTCCTGTTATATTTTCTCTTTCTTCATCAGTAGTATAACCAATAAATACATTTTCCTCATATTTTTCAAAAACAGACTTTTTATCTTTATTTATATATGGTAAAACTATTAATACATCATTTAAGTACTTACTTAAGGTTTCTATATTTAATAATCCTTTGCTTTTTATAGTATCTATATTACATAAGTTTTGGTATCCACTATAATTTTTAGCATATAAAAGCACTTTATAGCCAACATCTATTTCAAGTCCTATAATAGGTTTTATATCATTATTAATACACTTAGTATAAAACTCCATTACACCATATAAATTATCATCTACTATTGCACAAGAGGTAATACTTAATTCTTTTAATTTATTAATCAAATCATCTACCTTAACTAAACTAGATAAAATAGAATAATCGGTCTTAATCCAAAGTGGAACATAATTCATAAATATCACCTTCTTTATATAAATATTTTACTACAAATACTAATTTTTTCCTATTTTAATTTGACTATTTTAACAGAATATGTTAAAGTAATGTAGCAAACAAGTATTTAAGGAGGAATTAAATATGGCTAAAAAAGTATCTAACAAAAAACCATTATTTGGAAATAATCGTTCACATGCATTAAATGCTACACAAAAAATACAAAAAGTTAACATGCAAAAAGTAACAGTAGATGGTAAAACTGTTGTAATGAGCGTTAAAGAAGCTAAGAAAATTAGAAAAAATAATGCTGCATAATAAAAATACTTCAAATTATTTATGAAGTATTTTTTATTTTGTAATAAATTAATCATTATCATCTATTGTATTAAGAGAATTACAATAACTGCTTTGAAAGTAATATATGTATCCATCAAATTTATAATAACAATCTCCATCTTTTTTTAATACTCTATATCCATCTTGTCTTGAAGCATCGCTTTTCTTTTCTATTTTTGTATTAGCCTGTTCACCATCATCCCAAAAACCTTTATCCTTATCTTTAATTGTTCTAGGATTACTTACATTACTATCTAAAAGTCTAGATGAAACCATATCAGATACACTAGCGCTATTACCACCTCTTGTTTCAATATAAGCTTCTGCAATTGATACAATGTCTTGAGCTGCTATAAACATAGCCTTTTCCTTAGACTTTCTCATTCTACCTATTATAGTTGTAACACCAATTACACCTACTATTGAAAGAAGTACTATAACTGCTAATAACTCTACTAGAGTAAAACCTTTTTTATTTTTCATTTTAATCACCTATTTTCATATTATCATTATGGTATATTTTAGTCAATTTTATTATAACAAAAAAAGAAACATTTACGTTTCTTTTACTTTTTATCAGTTGAACCAAAGCCACCAGTACGAATACCATCGGCTTTATCATCATCGGTGATTAAATACTTCATAAATATTGCTTGTCCTATAGCCTCTCCTTTTTTTATAACAGTAGGTTCACTTTTAGTATTATAAAAAGCAAACATAAAAGCACCATCATTATCAGGGTTACCATAATAATCAGCATCTATTATTCCTACACTATTAGCCATTACAAGTCCTTTTTTCTTAGGGTTAGAACTTCTGTTACAAAGCATTAAATACTCATCTTCTGGCATATATGCTTTTAATCCTGTTTTAACTAGTGTTGGATTCATTCCAGGTTTAAATGGTTCGATAGTTATATCTTCAGCTGCTTCTATATCATAACCTGCAGCACCTTTAGTTTTTCTTATTGGAAGATTTATTTTCTTATCTTCAAATCCCTTAGCAATTTCAAATCCTCTTATCTTCATCTTGTACTCCTTTTACTTTTTTTCTTTAAATAATACAATATCACCTTTTTTTAGTGACTTTTTAACATCTATTACTCTTTGATTTGATGAACCACAATATTTTAAATTAAAATCATGTAAATCATCTTTATACTGTCCATCTACTAAGACATCAATATACTTAAATATTTCTTTATCTTTTAAATCTTTATCAAATAAAAATCCACTCCATACCCATATTGTTTTCTTAGGATATTTTTCTTTAAACTTCTTTGCTAGTTCTGTTGTACCTTCTATATTTAAAGGGTGAAGAGGCTCACCACCTAGTATTGATAAGCCCTCTATATACTCTTTTTCTGCTAACTCTAATACTCTATCTATCGTTTTTTCGCTAAATTCTTTGCCAGCTTTAAAATCCCATGTTTCTTTATTAAAACAATTCTCACAATGGAAAGCACACCCTTGCATAAATATAGATACTCTAACTCCAGGACCATTAGATATATCCATTTTTCTTATTTTATTGTAACGCATTATTCTTCATCATCCTTATTATCTATATGAATTACTCTTTCTTTTATTTCTTGTGTTCTTCCCTTATTCCAGAAGTTTGTTCCAATGTATCCACAAGTTCTTCTAGCTACATTTAACTTATCATGATCTCTATTACCACATTCTGGACAATACCATTCTAGATTATCATCTAAAAGTATTTCTCCTGAGTAACCACATTCTTGACAATAATCAGACTTAGTATTTAACTCAGCATACATTATATTATCATATATAAATTTAATTACTTCTAAAACAGCTTCTAAGTTATTAGTTAAATTAGGAGTTTCAATATAACTTATAGCTCCACCTGGTGAAAGTTCTTGGAACTCACTTTCTAATTTTAACTTAGTAAATGCATCTATTTCTTCAAATACTGGTACATGATAAGAGTTTGTAATGTAATCTCTATCTGTAATACCTTTAATCTTACCAAATCTTTCTCTTAGGCACTTAGCAAATTTATAAGTAGTAGATTCAATAGGTGTACCATATACACTGTAATCTATATCCTCTTTTTCTTTCCACATGTTACAAGCTTCATTTAACCTTTTCATAACATTAATAGCAAATTCTTTACCCTTACCACCATCTGTATGAGAATGTCCTGTCATGAATTTAACACATTCATAAAGTCCTGCATATCCAAGTGAAATAGTTGAATATCCATGGTGCAATAACTCATGAATACTTTCACCCTTCTTAAGTCTTGCAAGTGCTCCATGTTGCCATAATATAGGTGCTACATCACTAGTAACCTTAGATAATCTTTTATGTCTAATTTGTAATGCTCTATGACATATTTCTAGTCTTTCATCCATAATTTTCCAGAAAAGTTCTGGATCTTTATCAGATGATAAAGCAACATCTACTAAGTTTAAAGTAACAACACCTTGATTAAATCTACCATAATACTTAGGATTTCCGTTTTCATCAATATAAGGTGTTAAAAATGATCTACAACCCATACATGGAAAACATTGTCCATTACCATTTTTATCAACTTTTAATTTTTTCATCATCTTCTCAGATATATAATCTGGTACCATACGTTTTGCAGTACACTCTGCAGCTAACTTAGTTAAATAGTAGTATTTACTATTTTCATGAATATTATCTTCTTCAAGAACATATAAAAGCTTTGGAAAAGCAGGAGTAATATATACGCCTTTTTCGTTTTTCATACCCTCTATTCTTTGCTTTAATACTTCTTCTATTATCATTGCAAGCTCTTCTTTATATTCTTCTGTTTCACCTAAGTACATGCAAACAGATAAGAAAGGAGCTTGACCATTCGTAGTTGTCATTGAATTAATTTGATATTGGAAAGTTTGTACACCATCATTTATTTCCTTAGCTAAATCCTCTTTAGCATACTTTTCAGCTTGAGCTTTAGTAAACTTTCTCTTCTTATACTTATCTAAGTATCTTTCATAGCTTGATCTAACAAAAGGTGCTAAATGTGATAATGTAATAGTACATCCACCATACTGACTTGATGCAACTGCTGTAATAAGTTGTGTTGCAATTGTCATAGCAGTTGAAAACCTATGTGGTTTTTCAATCATAACACCATTTATATTAGTACCATTTTGAAGCATATCTTCTAAGTTAATTAAATCACAATTATGAAGTGCATTTTGTGCAAAATAATCTGCATCATGAAAATGAATAACACCTTCATCATGAGCTTTTACAATATCTTCTGGAAGTAAAAATCTTCTTGTTATATCAGTAGAAGTTATACCTGCCAAATAATCACGTTGTGTTGTAACAACTGTTGCATTTTTATTAGAATTTTCTGTGTTCCAATACTCACTTTCACCATCAATTAATTCTTTAATTGAAAGATCAGTTGTATTACTTCTTCTAACAAGTTCCCTAGTATATCTATAAGTAATATACTCTTTAGCTAATGCATATTTACCTAAAGACATAAGACGCATTTCAATTATATCTTGAATTTCTTCAACTAATAATCTTCTTCTTCTTTTACCTTTAGATTCTATGTATTTAATGATATTTTTTATTTGAATATCACTAACTCTTTCCTCTTCTTCAACTTCATTATTTGCTTTTTTTATAGCATTTTCAATTTTTTCTGGACAATAGTCAACAGTATGACCATCTCTTTTAATTATCTTCATAAATACCTCACCACTTTATATTTCACAACTCAAGTATAGCATAAATTAAAAATTAGTGTTTGTTGCAATTGCAACATTTTACAAAAAATGTTAAAATTGTGTTAAGAGGTGTTAAAAGTGAGTCCCTTTGATAATATTAATAGTAGAAATAAACAAAAATTACTACGCTTATTAAAAGCTGATGTTTATGAATATAAAGCTGGAAAAAGAATACTTGAAATGATTTATAATGACAATATAATATGTGTTATATTAGAAGGTCAAATAGAGATAATAAGAACTGATTATAACGGTAATAAAACAGTAATTGAAGAATTAGAAGAAGATGACATCTTTGGTAATTTAATATCAATCTTAAATAATAAAGAAAACGAAATAATAACTAAAAAGGAAACAAAAATACTAGCGATAGATTATAATACAATAGTAAATTATGAAGAAAATAGCAAAGGCTATTATAATGAGTTTATTAAGAATTTATTTAAAATGGTTGTACAAAAACTAAATAATGCTAATAAAAGAATAAATATAATAACTAAAAAAACAATAAGAAATAAATTACTAGAGTACTTTAACACAAATTCATATGGACATCAAAAAAAATATGTATACCTACCCTTTAATTTAACTAAATTAGCTGACTATTTATCAGTAGATAGAACTGCTATGTCAAGAGAACTTAAATCACTAAAAGATGAAGGATTTATTGAAATAAACAAAAAAAGAATTACTCTTTTTTATAAGTAATTCTTTTTTTAATGAAGACATTTTCTACCCTTAAATTTTTCATCTAAAGGCTCATCATCTTTATAATACACATAACCTTTTTTTCTAATTTCATCAATATCTGGTATATAAACTTTTGTATTTTCACCATCTACTTTTTTACTAAACACAGGCTTTTTTCTAAATAAAACACACATTTCCATTTCAGTTTCAGGTTCTAACTCTATCTCATTTATCATATAAGTATATCTTAAAAACGTCTTTTCTGCGCTTTGAATTAAATTCTTAGGATTATAATTTATTGCATCCATCAAACCATTTCTTGTTATTACCTTTAATTTTTCATCTAACGTAGGAATACTTGTCTCAAATATTCTTGGATAAGTAACAATAATATTTACTAAGTTCTTATCTTTTATATCATACTCCATTAATTTATTAAGAGTTTCTTTTAATTTATTTAATTCATGATATAAGATTTTAGGATTACCCATAAATATCTTTTTAATATCACTATCAGTAAATTTATATTCATATAACAAATCATATAAAGAAGATACCTTATTTTTTTCATAAATTACAATTTCTTTAGCATCCAAAGTTATCTTTTTTATTTCTTCTTCTGTAAATCCCTTACTTTTAAGACTATCAACTATATTGTTATACCCTTCTTTATTAAACTTAACTAACTTATTATATTTAACAACAATTTTTCTTATTTCTTTATCTTTTATACCAAAACCTCTAAATAATTCAAATAAACCATCTATATCTATATTCTTATTTGCTAAAAAATCAGCTATATTATTACAAATAATTGAAATTTCTTTATTACTAAATCCATATTTTTTAATATTTTTATAATTTTCTTCTAATAATCTATTATTTTTAAGTATTTCTAAAGAGTTTCTTACAAACAAATTAACAATATTTTTTCTACTTAATCCAATTTTTAATAAAAAGATATAAATTTCATTTATTACATCTTCTGACCTTGTTATAAATTTTCTATCTTTTCTAAAAATTATTCTTAAATCATCATTAGTAAATCCATACTTTTTTAAACTATGTATTTTATTATTAAAAGTTTCTGGTTTATATATTAAGGCAGAAAGAATAACGTTATAATCAGCATAATCACCTAATAAATACTTTTTAAAATTATCAAATCTTTCATCAAATACACTAGAATAACTAACAAGTCTTGGATCAATTGCAAGAATATTATTAACAAATCTTGTATCATATCCTCTTTTTGTTACCTTATTTTTAAAATTTTCATATTCTCTTAAAAATGTACTTGGTTTATATTTATAATAATCTAATTTTTTTAAAATTAACTCTGTACCTGTTTTTGTATATCCAAGCTTCATTATCTCATCAATATAATTCATACGAACCCATCCCCTTTTTTAATGCCTGTTATAGTACCAAAAATAAAAGAAAAAGTCAAATTTATTCTTCGACTCTTTCTTTTGTTATTTTAATCAGCTTTTACTTCATATTTTTTTAATTTAATTTCATTTAATAATAAGTCTTTAAACATATCTTTTTGAACTGAGTATGTCTTATTTGAACCATGTCTTCTATAACTTACTAAGTTTTCATCACGTTCTTTATCACCTAGTATCAATGTAATAGGAATTTTCTTAGTTTGAGATTCTCTCATCTTATAAGATAATTTCTCATCCCTATCATCTAATTCTACCCTTACATTATCATTTTTTAACATCTCAAGTATTTCATTTGCATATTCTAAATGATATTCATTATTTACTGGTATTATATTTACTTGTATAGGTGCTAACCAAGTTGGTAAGTTACCCTTTGTTTCTTCAAGATAAAAGGCAATAAATCTATCTATAGAACCAAATACTGCTCTGTGTAAAACAACAGGAGTTTTTCTTGAACCATCTTTATCTACGTAAGTTAAATTAAACTTAGCTGGTAAACAAAAATCTAATTGACAAGTTGAAATAGTTATCTCTGGTCCAACTGCTGGTTTTACTTGAACATCTAACTTAGGTCCATAAAATGCCGCTTCACCAATTTTTTCAACGTAATCAATACCAATATCATTTAATACTTTTCTTAAAGTATCTTCTGCATCATCCCACATTTTATCATCTGGATGATATTTTACCTTATCTTCTGGATCACGAAGTGATAGCTCAAACTTATAATTCTTAATATTTAATTCTTTATAACACTCTAATATTAAATCTACAACTTTTTTAAATTCCTCTTCTATTTGATCTTTAGTTACAAATAAATGAGCATCATTTTGACAGAATGTTCTAACTCTTTCTATTCCCTTTAAAGCACCTGATGCTTCATATCTACAATCTCTACCTATTTCACCTATTCTAATCGGTAAATCTCTATATGAGTGTATTTCATTTGAATAAACCATCATATGATGAGGACAGTTCATAGGACGAAGTACAAATTCTTCATCATCCACCTTCATTGATGGAAACATACTATCTTTATAATGATCCCAGTGTCCTGATGTTTTATATAACTCAACACTTCCTATAGGTGGTGTTAATACATGTTTATAATTTAGTTGTCTTTCTTTTTCTATAATGTAATTTTCTAATTCGTGCCATACTACCTATCCATTAGGTAAATACATTGGAAGGCCTTTACCAACTAAGTCACTTACCATGTAAATTCCAAGTTCTTTACCTATCTTTCTATGGTCTCTTTGTTTTCTATCTTCAATCTCATTTAAATAATTATTTAAATCTTCCTCAGTTTCAAAACATACACCATAAATTCTTTGAAGCATCTTATTTTTTGAATCACCTTTAAAATATGCTCCCGAATGTTTTAATAATTTAAAATACTTCATTTTCTTCGTAGTTTCAACATGAGGCCCACGACATAAATCTGTAAAATCTCCTTGCGTATAACAAGAAATAACAGTGTCATTTTCATCCATTCTTGATATTAAATCTATCTTGTATGGATCATCTTTAAATCTTTCTAAAGCTTCTTCTTTAGATATTTCTTCCCTGTAAATTCTCTTATCAGACTTAGCACATTTTTTCATTTCTTTTTCTATTTTAGGTAAATCTTCATCTGTTAAAGTTACATCACCTAAATCTATGTCATAATAAAATCCTTCTTCTATTACAGGCCCTACCCAAAATTTAGCATTTGGGTATAAATGTTTTACTGCTTGTGCAAGTAAGTGAGCACAAGAGTGATTAAGTATGTTTAATTTTTCATCTTCTTTTATATTTATCATTTTTATATCTCCTTATTTTCATTTATTTTTATATTTTCTAATCAAGTTTTATTTCGGTAGAAAAACTTCTTATATTAAATCCACCTTGTATTTCATAATAGTAATTTATTAAATTATTCATGTTTTTATACATGGTATCCATAGATGAATCCTTATAGCATCTTAAATATAATGCTGTAAACTTTTCATTTGGTAAGTTAAATACATGATATTTTTTTCTAAATTCCTCATCTGTTAATATTTTATATATCCTAGTACTTGGCATTATTGGTAAACCTTGCATTTTACAGTATGCTTCATAAACCTTATCTAATAATTCATAGTATACTAAACTAAAACTTGGATTTTCTTCTTTTTTTAATGCTTTAAGCTCATCAAATAAATCCCATATACGATAATTATATAAATCTAATTCTTTGCTAGTAATAGTTTCAAATGGCTTATCAATATACTCTAACGCTAAGTCTTGAAGCTTTTTTACCTCTTCTTCAAGATCATATATAATTTTTCCATATGCAAACATATTTTGAGTGGTTTGCTTATTTCTTTTATAATTTTCTTCCATGTATTCTTTTATCTTTGATACAGGATTAATAAAATACTCTATTAAATAACTATTTGACTCAGTAACACCATGAGAAGAATAATTACAGGTGTCTTTAAGAACTAACTGAACATCTATATCAGAATACTCATTATTATTACCGGTCGCATAACTACCACAAAGTATTGCACCTATTACATCATCATTATCTTCATAATTTTTTAAGAATTCTTTTAATGCTAATTTCCATTTTTCAACCATTATATCACCTCTTTTTATGAAAAAACTCCTTGCATTTTTTTGCAAGGAGTGCTAATTACACGGTACCATCCTATTTTTAACTTAATTATTTTGATAACATGTCCTAAAAGACACGGAAAATCTCTTTCGAGCTCTACTCATGGGTAGTGGTCATATAACTTATTTACTTAATTTCCATCATCATAAGCTCTCTATAAAACTTATTATATAATCTTGTCCCAATCAATGTATTTATAACAAAATAATACTACAAATAATTTATTTAGTCAATCATATTATTTTTTTACATTTGTATTTTCTTTTTCTCTAGATTTTATATCATATTTATTTAATGTTTCTTGTAATTCTTCAAATTCAATAGAATTTATTGTTACTTTCAAATTATCATTTGTGTAGTAAGTAAAGTCTATTCTTATTTTTTTAATAGTATCTTGTAGTTCAGGCTTATTAACGTAACCATTTTCTTTAATATCTTTTTTTATTTTTAAGTTAAGCAAAAACAAACTTATTTTATTTATGTTTTTTACGTAAACTCCTAATTTTTCCCTATTATATATATCTTCATAATAACCCTCTAAACTATCAAAATTATTTATAAAATCATTTATTTCTTCTTCACTCATATAATTTGATAAATATTTTTTAAGACCATTTATACCTGTTTTAAAATAGATTTCCTCAAGTATTTTAGAGCCTATTATATCATCTAATATTCCAGCATAAAGTACTAAGTAAAAGTATGCGGTTGCATGCTTATTATTAAAATATTTACTATTTAAATACTCTGTATATCCTTCATTAATTCCATCACCTGTTTTATAATTATCATCTACAAAGCCAGTCGACGCCATATGAAATAACTCATGAGTTAATGTTGTTTTTTTTAACTTGCGATCTAAGTTACTATCGTTTGATAAAAGTATTATGTTATAATTTTGGATATATAACCCACCTATATTATCGCCGGATGAATTTTTTTCATATAAATTTTCAATTTTTGTAATTTATTATCTAATGTTTCCTGTGCATATGGAAACTCATCATGAATTAAAATTATAAACTCCTTAATTACATTTTTATGTTTTCTTTTCACGTCTTTTTTTAACACATTATTTTTTTCTAAAAATAAATTCATAAAGTGCGTATCTAAGGCAGTTTCCTCTTGTTTTTTATTTAGTTTAAACTTTTTAGTTTTATCATTAGTATAAGATAAGATAGTACCGTTTACTAAAGGATAAAATAACTCATTTATATTAAAACATATCACCTATTTTCTCTTATTTTCACTTATCATTTCCATATCAACTGTTAATTGCTTTATTCTCTCAATAATTCTAACAGCTTTTACTTTTTCTAGTTTATTACCTGCTAATGATAAATGGCTTTCTAGCTCTTTTATATTTAAATTTGATGTTATAAAGGTAGGAAGTCCTTCTTGCATTCTATACTGCATAATAGAACCTAATATTTCATCCCTATTCCATGCTGTAACAGACTCTGCACCTAAGTCATCTATTAATAATAATTTAGAGTATTTAACCTCATTAAACTTATTTGCAAACTCATCATTACTACTAGATGAAAAAGCTGCTTTTAGGCTCCTTAAATACTCAGGCCAATATACTATCGTACTCTTAACATTCTTTTTAGCAAGCTCATTAAACATAGCTGAAATAAGATATGTTTTACCACATCCAAAACTTCCATGTAAAAACAAACCCTTTAACTCATCTTCTGTCTTATAAGATTTAATAAACTTTATTAGGTAATTTATTACACTAGTTCTAGAATCATCATCAGTATAAATATCTTTTATTTTAGCTTCTCTTATCTCTTTTGGTATATCAATACTAGTTACATTACTAAGGTATGAAAAAAGATTATCATGTTTTTTCTTATACTTACAAGCTACGTATGAAAAATTAATTTTCTTATCCTCTAAAACAGGCAAATAACAATAACCCGTCATCTTATTTTTACAAGAAAGGAGTGATTTACAATGTTTACAATTTTTATATTCACAAGCACAATCTTCAATAATAGATGTGTATTTCATAAGTTCATCATCACTTAAATTAATACTATCTACAAGCTCCTTAAAATACTCATTTTCTTTTTTTGTATTTTCAAAAGCTAATTTTAATCTATAATCTAAATCTTTTATATCATGAGTAAAATTATTTATATTTTCCATAAAATCCTCCTTATGAAAACTCCTTTAACATATCCTTAAGCGATTGTTCTTTTTCTTCATCTATTTTATTTTTCTCTATTTTTTGATCAAACCAGTCTGGTAATTTTTCTTCTATTATATTCTTAGTACTACTAATTTTTGTAGTGCTTTCTTTTTTTAGTTTTTTATGTTCTTTTTCAGCCGCCTTCATTGCTTCATCTACTGTTTCAACATTAAGTCTTTTCCACTGTGATGCTATTGTTTCTATAAATGCTCTATTAAGTTTTTTATTATTTATTTTAAGTACATAATCTATTAAAACATTTACAACACCTGGATTTAATTTAAAATCATTTAATAGTGAATCTAGTAAATTTAAATCTCTAACAGAAGGTTTTGCTCCGTTACTCTTACCTTTTAAGAACTTATATGGACTAGTATTTTCAAATACATATATCATTTTTGCTCTCTTATCTGCTGCACCAACAGGATTTTTCAAATACTCTGGCTGACTTTTATAAACCAAAGATGGAAGTTTATTCTCGTTTTGGTATTTATAATAATTTCTAACATTTTTTCTAAGCAACGTTTTATCAACCAAACCATTTTCTTTTATAGAATTTAATATTGCAGGTTTCATTTCTAGTGCATCTAAATCATATACAAAAGATAAATTTGTTATAAGTTCTTTTATTTCTTTACTAAACGTTCTATTTGTAATTACACCTTCTGGTACTGATGATATTAAAAGATCAAAATCAAATGACTTATCAATTAATATATTACCCGTTTTATTAACCCTAATATCAGAATTTAAGTTATCATAAGTTGTAGAAGAAACACTTTCAAACACTTCATCAAACTTACATGTTAACTCTTCATATCCTGAAAGTGATATTCTAGGTACTTTAAAATACTCAAGTAACTTCTCATACTCTTTTTTACCAACATTATTATATAAAACTATGTTAAGTATTGGATGATTAAAAAACTCATGCGCTGATATTGGAGAATATAATTCATATACAAAATTATTTACATTTTCTTTTTTTACAAAAGTTTTCAAAAGACCAATTGCCTCTAATTTTCTTCTAGCAGTTATAATAACATTCATACTTAATCTTAAACTAGTCATTAAATGATGATGATTAAACTCAGTACTCATAAGCTCTGTTTTATCTAAATCAGACCATAATGTATAATACAAACTAGTTGCAATACTACCTATTATAGGTTGATATAACATACTAATTATTCTTCTATCTTTTTCATTTAGTATTGTACGGTTTACTACAACAAAAGTATCCGCAGGTAAAATATTTATTTCTTTTTCCATAGTAAACCTCCTTTGTTATATATTTTAATATATTTTCTTGTTTATTTAAAGTCTTTTCTTCTTTAATTATAATACTTTTCTTATTTCTTTAAAAGTGTTAATAAGGAAAAACGTCCTTCTAATATAATTGTTAGATTAAGGATTAAAAAAACACTCTAAAATTTTGAACAAAACTCAAAAAATTAGAATGTTTTTAATTTATTATCTTTCTTTAGCTGCTTTAAACATTTTCTTCCAAAGGTTATTTTCTGAATAATTTAATATACCTGCCTTATAAATTCTAAGTCCATATTTTACAAGCAAGTAGTCTAATAACATTAAAAGTAATATTGCAACTATAATTAGGTTAACACTTATTTCTCCAGAAATAAGCAGACTTGGCGCTAAAGAAATTGAAATTAAAGGAATACATGACATTACTTTTATGAAAAACGCACCGGGAAATAGGCTTGATAATATAACTAAGTAATAACCTATTAAATTTATAACAACAAGTGGTGTTTGTAGTTGACTAAAGTTTTCCATGTTAGTTGTCATAGATGCAAGTATTCCAGCTAGTAATGAATAAGCTAAAAAGCTTAAAACTAATAATATTAGAATAAGAGGTATTATATAACTTAGTTTATCAATAAGATTAATATCTTTAAAAATAGATGTTACATCAGCTATATTTAAAGAACTGTTAACTGAATTTGTTATATTAATAGAACCTGTTACAGCTTTTCTAATTAAAAGACCAATAAAAGAATATAATAACAGTAAAAATCCTTGTAATAATATAAATAAGTTACTAGCTACCACCTTAGAGAAAAAGTGAGTTTTAACAGACACATTTCCTATTATTATTTCCATACTACGAGTTTGTTTTTCCTCGTTTATTTCAGCTCCTATCATCTGTACTAAAAATATTATTAACATAAAACAAGGAAGCACAACAACAAGAGATAAAAATGATAACAACGTCTTAGACTTTTCTTCACCCTTTGAATTATTATCTAAAATAACTCTTTTTGTATTTACATTACTAGACAATTTATTAACATCTTCATCACTTAAATTAAGCTCATTAACCGCAATCCTTACCTTTGATTTATTTAATGCACCTAGTATGTATTCATAATCTAAATTATCTATATAAGAGTAACTAATAACTTTAGCAGTAAATACATTTGTTTCATCTTTATCAATAACTAACAATATATCTTTAGTACTTTTAAGATTTTTCTCTTCTTCTTTTACTTTTTTATCTGTTTTATTTATTTTTATTTCTTTATCTAAACTATTATTTATAGAAGATAAATCTTTTTTTATATCATCATAATAATTAGCATTATCCACTACTCTTATTTCATAATTATCATTAAAATCCCCACCAAAAAAACTAACAACACTATCTATATTAACTAATAAAGCAATTATTATAAGTACAATAATATTTCCTATTATAAAAGATTTATTTTTTATTTTTCTTAAAAAACTCATCTTTACTAAAAACTTAAACTTATTTTCCATAGAACGTACCTACCTTTGATATAAATATTTCTTCTAAAGATAAAGGTGATACCTCATACTTACTTACATTATCTTTTTTCTTTATATAATCAAATACATTTTTAGAATATTTGATATCATCAATGTAAAGAGTAAAACTATCATTATCTTTATATACCTTATTAACTCCTTTAATACTTTCTAATTCTTTTTTAGATACATCTGCTTTTATACTTATTTTCTTAACTTTAAAGTCATCTTTAATCTTTTTTAAACTACCTTCTAAAACAGTTTCTCCCTTAACTAATATTAATAGTTTTTCACAAAGCATTTCAACATGATCCATTCTATGTGATGAAAAAATTATTGCTGTTTTCTTCTTTTGTAAATCTAAAATAACACTTTTAAAAAGTTCTATATTTATCGGATCAAGCCCAGAAAAAGGTTCATCTAGTATTAAAAGTTTAGGTTCATTTATAATAGCTGATATAAACTGAATTTTTTGTTGATTTCCCTTTGATAAAGTATTTATCTTAACATCTTTATATTCTGATATATTAAATCTTTCTAATAATTCATCTAACCTTTTTAATATTATATCCTTAGAAATTGATTTTAAGGTGCCATAATAGATAATTTGTTCTTTTACAGTAAGTTTAGTAAGAAGACTTCTTTCCTCTGTTAAAAAGCCTATTTTATCTGTTATATCATAATCTATTTTCTTATTGTTAAAAGTAATTTTCCCACTAGTTGGTTCAAGTAAATTCATTATCATTCTAAAAGTTGTGGTTTTACCTGCACCATTTACACCTAATAATCCAAATATTTCCCCTTCTTTAACATCAAAAGAAATATTATTAACTGCTCTTTTATCACCATAATACTTAGTTACATTTTTAACACTTAACATATTACTTCTCCTTTTTAGTAACATATAAAATTGATTTATTATCGAAGTTTAAATTTTTAAACTCATCTTTAAACTCATCAAATGTATAATTTTTATAAATGCTATAAGCATCATTTATAACAATACCTTCTTTAATAATATTATTATATATCATACTAGCTACATAAGCTGGATTTTCAAACATCTTAACAAGATTAGTTATAATCACCTTTTTATCTAGCAAGAATAATTCTTCATCTAGATTTTGATCTTTTAATCTTTCTTCTATTTTATTTATAAACACATCTTTTTTATCAGTATCTGCAGAAAAACTTAATAATACAGTATCATCAAAATAAGAATAATTCATAGATAATCCCGTTTTAATAATATCTTCTTTCATTAAGTCTTTTTCAAAAGGAGTTCCTGCACCAAATTTAGTGTCTAAAAGTAAGTTTAAAAATAAAAACTCTTTATATTTAGCTTCACCTGATAGCTTAGGAAATTTTAATTTATAACAGATACTAACTTTTGGGATTGCAACATTTCTTTTTACTTCTTTATAACTTTCTCTTACAGATTCTTCTTCATTATATTCTTTAATCTTTATATCAGATATTTGATCAAATTTTTTTGCTTCTTGATTCTTCTTTATAAGAGAAAGTGTTTTTTCCACATCAATATCACCATAAACTACCAAAATCATATTAGATGGATTATAAAAAGTGTTATAGCATCTATATAATTCTTCTTTAGTTATTTTAGATACATTTTCTTTATCACCTATTGTTTTATATTTATTAGGATTAGTATGAAGTGCCATGTTAAACATCTCCTCATACATGTATCTATTAACATTATCATCTGTCATATTTATTTCCTGATTAATTATGCCCTTTTCCTTCTCAACATTTTCATCAGTAAAATATGGTGCTTGAACAAAGTTAATTAATTCTTCAAGACAAGAATCAAAGTTATCCACACAAGAAAAATAATAATTAGTTACATCATGATTAGTATAAGCATTAACATCTGCGCCATACTTTTCAAACTTCTCAAACGTTTTTTCATTATCACTTGATTCAAATAACTTATGTTCTAAAAAGTGTGCTATTCCCTTTGGAAAACTTACCATTTTACTTTCATTAATAGGAACAAACTCATTTGTCGAAGATCCATACTTAGTTAAAAAATACGCACCTTTTTTTAAGAAATTCTCTTTTTTATAAATATAAACATTAAGACCATTAAAAAGAGTTTCATGATAAATTTCTTCATCTAAATTAGTCATTATAATTTTATCCATATATTATTCTCCTTCTAAAAAGTAACATAAACTAGGTTCTATCTTAGAAGTTAAATTTTCTATATCACTAGTTTGTACTTTATTTATATTTTTAATAATTTCTTCTTTATCTTCCATATTACACATACTTCCAATATGATAATTTCCTATAACGTTTAATATCATATCTTGAGATTCTTTTAAATTTGTTATAAATACTTTTTTAGCTAACTCTAACTCTTCTTCTTTTATATCTTTCATACTATTAACTATGTCTAAAGTAAGACTATATGCCTTATCAAAATTCTCTTTTTCAATTCCCATTATAATGTACATTAAAGCATCATCTTTTTCATATCTAGCAAAAGAATAATAAGACAATGAATTTTCTTCTCTTATCTTTAAAAATAGTCT
>JALEND010000004.1 GCA_022768045.1 Mycoplasmatota bacterium
TTTTTTTCTAAGTCTTCATCCTTAAAATTAAGTAACCAATCAGAACTCAATATCTCATTTGCATCACTATCATTATATCCAAGTGATAATAATAGTTTATAAGATTTTTTCTTCATAAACCCCTCAACCCCTTTTTTATTGACGTTTATACTACCACAAAAAAAGAAAAAAAGCAATACCACTATTTTTTCTTCTTTTTTTACACTTAATAATTATATTTTATAGTTTTTCTTTTAATGCATCATCAATTAATTCTCCTACACTTAAAACAGTCTTTACTGCAACCTTTTTTACTCTTTTGATAGCATTTTCTACTGCATATCCATTATATTTTTTTATCATTTCATAATCACTGTTGCCATCGCCAATTGTATAAACATTTTTTACATCTATCTTTTCTTTTTCTATTATATCTTCTATCTTTTTTAATTTGCTAGTCTTACTTGATATTAGCTCAATATCATAATTAGATAATATTTCATATATGTTTAATCTATCTTTATACTTATTTTTTAAGTATGATACTTCTTTTTCATAATTATCTTTATCAAACTCTATATGTACTTTTACAATATCTTTTTCATCTGGAGAAACAAGCCCTTTTTTTGACGTAGAAAAAAAGTTACCACGAGTGTTTTTTATTACCGTGTAATTTTCTTTTTTTGATAAATCATATCTATTAATTAATTCTAATAATATATCTTCATCTAATTTTTCATCATAAATTAGTTTATCTTCTTTATAAACACCTGTACCATGATTTACTATTAAGTAATCATATTCTAAGTTAAAACCTTCTATTTTTCTTTTAAATGATGTATAAGATGATCCTGTTGCTATAACAAAAATATTACCTTCTAATCTAAAATGCTTAATTTTTTCTATGTCTTTTTTATCAATAACACCTTTATGATATAAAGTATTATCAAAGTCTGATACAATCATTTTTCTCATCATACTACCTCACTATTATTAATTATACATAATTATACAAATTTTAGCAAAAGAAAAAGTGACTTAATCACTTTCTTTTTTTGCTTTTAATATTTTTAAGTATTTGAAAATAAGCCTTATCAATATTATTACTATTAATTTCTTTAGCAACATCAGCATCTATATAAATTGACGATATATTATCAAAAATAAATAGCTTTATCAATTATATTTTATCTAATGTTACTTTTAATGTTCTTTTCATCATCAATGTAGTTAACTTTTGAATTAGAAAGTTCAATTTCTGTAATGTTTGGATCCCCACCTATTTTTGATAAAGGATATTTTGAAAATCCCTTAGTTATAACAAGTAAAGCCTTATCTTTTTCCTCATAACCATTTATAACTTTATAATAATCTTGTTCTGGCAAATATAATTGTCCTCTAGTATTATTTCCTATAAAATATGCTCCTCTGCAATTATTGATTTTAAAACCAGTTAATGGACTTTCCCAAATGCCTTTATCTTGAAGTTTCAGTTTTCTTTTTTGTTCATGTTTAGTAGTTATAAAACCATTATGTAAGTGTCCTGCACCTATCATGGTAATGTTTTTAAAATCCTCATTTAAACTGTTTAAACTTTCATCACTAGACATAGTAATAGGATCGTGTGCAAGAAGTATGTTTAAATTACCATTTTTAAAATGAAAATCACATTTTTTCCAGTCTTCTTCAAACATCTTGTTTGCTTTTTTACCAACGTTCATAATGTTATAAGCGTCAAATCTAGGTGAAAAACCCGTGTATGTAACCCCATCTATATTTTCCTGTTCATTATCTAATGGATAAACGTTTTTTATTTTGTCTAAATTCTTAAATATTTTAGAAATTTCATCATTGCCATTCCATACGTCGTGATTTCCCCTAGAGACTATTGTAGGAGCTTTTTGACCTAGCATTTCCAATATATAGTTAAGCTTTGCTAAATATTCAGAATTTAAATAAGAGTTAGCTCCATTTACAAGATCACCTGGTACTATAATAGAATCTATGTTATTTGTATCTTCTAAGTATTTTTCCAATAACTAAATTGACTCTTCACCATATTTATTAAGTGTATTCTTTCCCACATGTAAATCTGCTATTTGCATTATCTTTTTAGTTTCATTAATATCTAATCCTTTATCAGTATATAATTTATACTTATCAATAACTAATGTTTTACTCATAACTTTATTTTTCCTTTGTTAAAATAAACTTAACTGACTAGATTCAGGCATATCATCAAAAATACCCATCATCTTCATCTTATCAATTAAAGTAGAAGATACTTTTGCTCTTACTTGAACATCTTCTATACTAATAAAATCCCCTTTTTCTCTTTCAGATACTATGTTTTTAGCAACTGAAGAACCTAGTCCATCTATTGATGAAAATGGTGGATATATAGATGTATCATCTTTTACACCCCATACATCAGATAAACTATTATATAACTCTATTGGTACAAATTTAATTCCTCTTGCAGTAGCTTCAAGTGCAACCTTTAAACTTTCTAATTGACCATTTTCTTTATTAGTTGCATCATATCCCTTATTTTGAATTTCTATTATTTTAGCTTTAATAGCATCATATCCCTTTATCATTGTTTCAACGTCAACATCTGTTGCCTTAGACGTAAACCATGATGCATAAAAGTGTACTGGCATATGAACTTTATACCATGCAATTCTAAATGCAGATATTACATATGCTGCAGCATGGGCTTTAGGGAACATGTATTTTATCTTACCACAAGAATCAATAAACCAATCTGGTATGTTAGCCTCAATCATTGTTTTTTTATGTTCTTTCCATGTTTCTGGATCTTTTGATGCTCTTCCTTTACGAACAAACTCCATTATTTTAAATGCCTTAATTGCTTTAACACCGTGATACATTAAGTAAACCATTATATCATCACGACACCCAATTACCTCTTTAAAAGGTACTATGTTGCTCTTAATTAATTCTTGAGCATTACCTAGCCAAACATCAGTACCATGTGATAAACCTGATATCTTAATTAACTCGGCAAACGTTGTAGGCTTAGTATCATCAACTAAACTTATTGTAAAAGGTGTTCCAAACTCCGGTATACCAAGAGTACCTGTTTTACACATTATCTCTTCATTAGTTACACCAAGTGCCTTAGTAGATGTAAATATACTCATTGTATCTTTATCATCTAAAGGAACTTTTGTTATATCAGTTTTCGTAGTATCTTGTATCATTCTAAGCTGAGTTGGATCACTATGACCTAGTATATCTAGTTTTAGCAAGCACTCTTCTATAGAGTGATAATCAAAGTGAGTAGTTCTCCAAGCACTAGTTGGATCTTCTGCCGGAAACTGAAATGGTGTAAAATCAGAAACATCTTTATAATCTGGTACTACAACAATACCACCTGGATGTTGTCCTGTTGTTCTTTTAACACCAGTACAACCTGCTGCAAGTCTTTTTATTTCTGCATCTCTTTTATTAACTTCTTTTGTTTCAAAATAACCCTTAACAAAACCATATGCAGTTTTTTCAGCTACCGTACCAATAGTACCTGCTCTATATACATTATCATCACCAAATAATACTTTAGTATATGCATGAGCTGAAGCTTGGTTTAAATCACTAAAGTTAAGATCTATATCTGGTACTTTATCCGCGTTAAATCCTAAGAATGTTGCAAATGGCATATCTTGTCCATCTTTATATAAGTCTGCACCACAGTTTGGACACTTTTTATCTGGTAAGTCAAATCCACTAGAATAAACAGAACCAAGTGGTTTTCCATCATCAAAATCAAATATACTATGTGAACATTTTAAACATCTATAATGTGCTGGAAGAGGATTAACTTCTGTTATACCCATCATTGTAGCAACAAACGATGAACCAACAGATCCACGAGAACCAACCAAGTATCCATCATCATTAGAGTGTTTAACTAATCTTTGTGCAATTAAGTATATAGGGTCGAATCCTCCACCTATTACACCACCTAATTCTTTTTTAATCTTTTTAGCTAGATTATCATCATTTAATTCTCCATCTTCCTCACTCCAGTTTTTCTTAAAGTAATCTCCTAACAAATTATTTACTTCAATAGAACCTTTAACAAGTGTTTCATGAAGGTATTTAAATGTTTTTTCTTTTAAATTTTCATCACTTATGTCAGGATTATTTTCTTTTATGTTGGACTCACACACATTATAAACTATGTTACCATATAACTCTGTTGCAATTCTTTCTTCTATATTATATGGAAGAGGATTACCATACCAGTTATTAGCCTTTTCATATACTAAGTTAGTTACAACAACAGGACAATCTAGATAACTATTACCATCATCTGATTTAATTCTTGGAGAAAATGGTATACCATGAGTATCAGGTATTACCTCTATTTCATCTACTAAATCAGCAAATGAATTAGTGTTTTTAACAACTATTTCGTATGCAAGTTCTTCCCCTAAAAAAGCAAAATCATTAAGCATTTCCTTTGTTGTTCTAAAGTGCTGTGATGGTATCTCCTTAATATCTTTTTTAGCCAAAGGATGTCTTCCGCCACCTGGTACTTTTTGATTAACAATTATCTCACGATATATTTTATCTTCTTTTTTAAAGTGATGTACATCACCAGTTGCAACTATTATCTTACCAGCACTTTTAGTAGCATTAATAACTTTTCTTATATGATTTTCTAATTCTTCTTCGTTTTTAAAATCACCAGTTTGTATCATGTGATTATATACATCTTTAGGTTGTACTTCTACATAATCATAGAAATTAATAATATTAGTTAATTCTTCATCATCCTTACTTTTAGCAAGTTGAAATACTTCTGATTCATAGCAACCACTACCGATTAATAAACCTTCTCTTAACTCATTTAACTTACTTCTAAGTATTCTAGGTGTTTTATATAAGTATGTTGTATTAGCTAATGAAATTATTTTAAATAAGTTTTTTAATCCTTTCTTTGTTTTAGCAATTGCATTAAAATGATATGTTCTACCAAATTTATATATTTCATCTTTAGATACTAATCTATCTAAGTCACTAATCTTTTCAAAGTTTTGTGCATCTAGTTTATTTAACATCTTACTAAATACAAGCGCAGTACCCTCAGCATCATAATCAGCTCTATGGTGTGCATCTTCATCAAATGGTACCTTATATCTTTTAACTAGTGCAGATAAACTATGTCTTGCAAAACCTTGATCAAGAGTTCTAGATAATTCTAACGTATCTATTACTGTATTTGTAAACTCTCCTAAGTCATATTTTTTCATAGCCATTTCAATAAAAGAAATATCAAACTTAGCATTATGAGCTACCATAGGAAGATCCCCAGCCCAATCTAAGAACTTCTTAGTTACCGTCTTTTCATCATCACAACCTGAAACCATAGCATCAGTTATACAAGTTAACTCAGTAATTTTTTCTGGAATATGTCTTTTAGGATCAATTAACTCATCAAACCTATCTATTATATTTCCATCTTTTACCTTAACAGCACCTATTTCAATCATCTGGTCTT
Organism: Mycoplasmatota bacterium; assembly: GCA_022768045.1. GTDB lineage: Bacteria > Bacillota_I > Bacilli_A > RF39 > UBA660 > Aphodocola. The sequence goes on from JALEND010000004.1 coordinate 5,510, forward strand.
CTCCACCAGCATTAAATCCAGTTGTTTCAGTATCAAATACAACATAAGTAGTACCAAGAAGTGGTAAATCGCTAGGTCTTACAACAATGTATACAGTATCATCAACAAGAGTTAACTCTGTACCATAAAGCCCTTTAAAATGTTTAGACTTGTCTTCTATTTTTTTATTATGCCCTTTAATTAGTCCAAATGCAATAGGAAATGCTTGACAACCATTATGATCAGTTATTGCAACAGCACGATATCCCATGTTAATAGCATTAGTTACAAGTTCACATGTATGTTTACCTAAATCTACTTTAGTTATTCCGTCCATTTGACTCATCATAGTATGAGCATGAAGTTCTACTCTTTTTACCTCGCTATCATCTACTACATCATTATCTTTTGAAGGAATTTTCATAACATTTCTAATATTTAATACTAACTCTATAGCAAACTGATCTTGTTTAACATAACCTTGTATTCTAAACCAACCAGACTTCATTTTCTTGCTCATGTTTTTAAAGTCATCTTTATCCTTTGTAAAGAACTTAGCATAAATACTATCTGTGTTATCACTAATCATAAACGTAAGAATCTTAAATGCACTTTTAGTTGATTCAAACTCTTCAACACCAAATACATAAGCTTCAACAATAACATTTCCCTCTTCTGCTATTATATCTTTTATTTTAGTAATATTTCCCTTAGGTTCCTCACCATGAATTAAAGGATTTTCCTCTTTTTTAGGAGCTAATTTTTCTTGTTTTAATTCCTCTTCTAATTCTTTTTTTACTAATAAAGCATTTTCAGAATTAATTAAAATATCTAACTTTAACTTTTTATAACCTAAATCTATATAATAATCTAAGATAGAATCTATATGATTTCCTATTATGTTTTGTTCAGCTATATTATCTACTTCTATCGTAAGTTTATAATCATCATAAGATACTTTCTTTTCCATAAATAATTCTTTCATAGGCTTAGTTAAAGAACTATTTAAAATAGCAGACTTAAACATATCTACAGTATTAGAATAATCTAAGTTTCTAACTATAATTTTTACAGAAACAGACTCCATATTATTAAATACTGAACTAATATTATTATCAATGTAAGATGTACAACTATCAGGTAATTTATCATCAATTTCTATTTCAAATACACCTTTTGTTCTTTCTTTATTTAATTTTAATTTTAATATCTTACCTGTTTCAAAATACTTATAATACTCATTAGGCAGCTTAAGTTTATCTAATAACAATTTTAATTTATCATTCATATCTATCACCATACTTCACACTAATTCATATTATATCATTTATTGTTTTTTTATAAAAGAAAAAACGGAATATTTTGCCGTTTATTTTAGTATGTTAGATAATTTTTTTAAAGAGTAACCCTTCATTTTTATAGTATCAATTATAATGTTATAATTATTCATATCAAATTCATCTAAATCATAATATATAATTGCACCATTTTTTAGTTTTTTCTTTAAATCTATTAAACTTAAATTTACCATATTAGTTGAAATAGTATGCATGTTATTTTTCTTACATATATCTAAGTACTTTTTATTTTTATCTAGGTTAAGGCAAAATAAAGATCTATTTAACGTAATACTTTCAATTATATTATTAGTTAACAAAATTTTTTTATTACTATATTTATTATTATAACCAAAATTATAGACATTTTTACCTAACTTTTCTACCACACTTATATTATCATTTAAGTATGAACCATCTACAAAGTAATTTATATATGAATTATTTTTATTATTAATTAGTTTGTCAACGTTTTTATTATTTTTAATACCAAATATAAGATACACATCTTTTTTTGTATAATTACCCCTTATTATGTACTTATCATAAATATTTATAGCAGAATCACTAGATGTCTTAGTTTCATATACTATTTTATTTTTATCAAAAGAGTTATTTTCCTTCATATTTGAATAAGATTTTTTAACATTCACACTTATCTCATTTGAACCACAAACCAAAGTATTACCATTTATTATTCCGTTTACCTTTTTAACATCATTTTTCTTCTTATAATTTTTTACACTAACCATTATTGGATCTTTACTCTTTATTTTATCTGCCACTTTATTTGTATAAAAAAAACTAAATATGAGAAGAACAACAATACTAAATAGCTTAATGGTTTTCTTCATTTATATCACCTAATTTATAATATGAATTAAACAGACTAGATATTAAAAAAACAGCTTATTTATAAGCTGCCGCTGGTTTAACAAGGTATGTATTTACCATGTAATTATTTCCATATGAATCTGTTTTTACATTCCAATTAGAAAGTTTAACATCATTTAAAGCTTCTTTATCATATCCATCTATCCAAATCCTAACTTCTATTTTAGTTATTCTATCAACGTTTGGAATATTAAATGATGTATTACCACTTAAGTTTTCCTTTTTCTCTAAGTCATTTTGCATACCCTTAGCATCTGTGTATTTTACTTTATATGAATAATTTTCATTACCAGTCATATTAATAGTAAACTTTCTAGGATTTTTTTTATCAGTTGTTAAATAAACTTTATTTTTAGACTTTAAAGCTTCTTTATACTCACTATTATTTATAGGACTATAATAACCTTTTACGGTAAATTCCTTATAAGTATAAGAAGAGTATTCATTTTTAGTCTGAACAAATTTCCAATTACCAGGAGAAAAGTCACCTGTTTTACTAGTTAAATTAACAAAACCTAGTTTTACCTTCCAAGTAACATTTTCATTTCTCTTAGATGTAAAATTTATCTTAAAATCATCTTCATAAGTATCAATAACTTCCTCACTATTTTTTACCCATTCATTATTTTTTAAATAATAAGTAGTATATTTATAAGATGCATTATACTTTCTAATTGAAGATGGTATTTTAAAAGTCATAACATAATCATGATTTTCATCATACTTTTCTTTAACACTAAAACCATTTTTATTTTCTATTGGTCCAAAAAATTTTACAAGTGTGTCATAATAAATTACTTCAACTGGATTTTCATTTTTTACATCACAAATAAAAGAGAAGAAAAGTAATGCTGCTAATAAAAGTGAAACAACAATCATTATCTTTGACTTAAAAATTAATTTTTCAGTAGCAAGTTTTGGTCTTCCTACTTTGTTTTTAGTATCATCTTTTAAAAGCCAATCTCTCATACTCATACTAACACCTCTTTATTTTATTCTTTTTATTTTTTATAATCTAATATCTTCTTATGTATTCCAGGCTCTACTATATCTAACGTTGAAATACTAAGATCTAAAGACATTTTATACTCCCCTTCAAAAAATAAGTTTTCTGCCTTTTGAAGACCTTCATCTATCATTGGCTTAGATGATCTATACCTATTTCCATAAACTATTGCATACTCACTTAAAAGAGCATGCTTAACCATTGTAGCTGTTGTGTTATGAAGTTTAAAAGCTAAATCCCTAGCAGTATTAACCCTTATATTTAACGTATCTACATCTATTGGCTTTTTATTTAACTCTTTTTGTATTTCATAAATAGCATCTGATGCCTCTTTTAATTCAACATAATAATTATTTGGAATAATTGGAAGTCTGTTCTTTCTTATTTGATACTTAGACTGCTTTAATAAAAGCTTAATATCCTCTAACTGACTTCTTGCTCTTTGTTCGTCTTCATGCAAGTTACCTACTTTTTGTAATAAACTATTAACCTTTTCATGAAGCTTAGATAATTTTAATGCAATAATCTCTAATTCCTGATTTAACTTAGAAAAAGCAAAAGTATGATTATTATCAAGTTGCATTAACTTTTGATAATCTTTTTTAATTGATGCTAATTCTTTCTTAAATAACTCTAGTGATGTAAAAGTATCATCCGTTATATTGTAATTTTCCTTCATTTCAGGAAGCTTTTCATCAAAAGCAGTTAAAACCTTATATACGTGTTTTATTGTCTTCTTAAAACTTTTTAAACCATCTTCATAATACTTTCTACTTAGTTTTTCAGTTTCAAAATCATTAAATAAAGAATCATAATAATCAAGTATCGTCTTTAATTCAAATGAAACATCTTCTAAGTTTAAAACCCTTACTCTATCAAATATAGAACTTACTTTCTTTTCCGTTTCAACTATGTTATATTCAACGTTTAAATAATCTAATTGATAACCTTCCCTAGTTAATTTTATATACTCACTAGATACATCTTCTGTTCTTTTTGGAATAAGGCTTTTACCCATAAGCATAATCTCAGGCATCTCATTAATAACAATACTCATATGATCAAGCATCTCAGTTAACCCTTTAACAACGTAAATAACCTCATCATAATCTTTCTTTTCCATAACAATTTCAAACTCTTCAAACCTTTTTTCAATCGTTTCAAATTGTAATTCTATGGTTTTTGTAGTTTCTTCATAATCACTTTTAGCTGACTCAAACTTACTTTTTAAGTTTCTATACTGACTCTTTAATTTTATTACAGTAGCTCTATTTTTTTCCTCACTTAATGTTATTTCTTTTATTTCAGACATTATTTTCTTTACCTTAGTCTTAATTTCAGCTAACTTTATTTCAATCTCAGCAATTTTTTTATAAACTTCCTTGGAAGAAGACTTTTCAACTAAAAAATCAGCCTCTATTAACATATCATTAATATATGGAATAGTTTCTTTTTCAATGATATCAAACTTTAACTTCCAAGCATTATACTTTTCTTCTAATTTATTATTTTTAATTAAAGCTTCTACTTTTGATAGCTCACTTAAAACAGGCACGTTTATTAAAAGATTTTTTTCTTTTTCTAGTTCATCTAATGCCTTATACATTCTTTTTTTCTTTTTACTTTTAATAACAGAAATTAATATAACTATAAATACTATCAAAAAAACAATTAAAGTACCTATATAAAGACCCTTAGTCATAAACACGCCTCCTACTATAAAAACATTTTATCATAATTTTAGACAAAATGCACCCTAATCACACAAAAAAAGAAAAACATTTTCATGTTTTCCCTATATTTTATTTTTTTAAACTTAGTTTTTCTTTTTCTGAGTCTTGATAAAATTTGCTTTTAAAATATCCCGCATAAGTAACACCAACAACTGCTGAAAGCATTACACTTTTATCGTCTGTTTTCTTATCTAATTTATTTAATAATTTATTATAAATTTCTTTAACATCAGGATCAGAGTAAAAAGTTATTTGCTCATTTGTTAAATCATCAAATGGAGTCTTTATAATATCTTTATATATTCTGTTTACTTTGTCTTTTATTTCTTTTTGTTTTGACTTATCAAGTATCTCTTTATTATAATCATTAATTTTTTCTACTGTAAGAGTTCCAAAACCAACGTTTCTTAAACGAACATTTCCATTAGAATCCTTTTTCTCATCCATAAAGCCATTATTAAACATCTCTTCAAAAGAAGGATTTATAGTATTTGTATCTATTACCTTCTTATTCTTATATTTATTTAATACGTCTTCTATGTTATCTAAAAGAATGTTTTCTGCATATACTAACTGATAAATATCTCTATATCTTTCTGCAATAAGATATAGAGATATTTATCAGTAAGATATAGAGATATTTATCAGTTAGTAAATATCTTTCTGCAATAAGTCTTTGTACCGTAGTAAGTGCTGTAAAAAATGCTTCATCATCTTTTTTTACCACCACGCCAGAATTTATGTTTATTATGTATATTAAATACTTTATTAGTAAAGCAAATTCCTCCCAGCTACTAGGAATATTAATATCATATCCATAATGACGTCCTTCAACTTTACCGAATATTTCTCCTAATTTATCTCTTGTAAAAAGTCCTTCTTCTGAAAGTTTTTTCATTTCTTCTTCACTAAATGAAAAGAAATCAGGACCAAACGTTTCTTTTAATATTTCAATAAAATATTTAGTACCATTACCACTAAACCTTTCATGTTCTTCAAGCATTTCTTTTATTTTCTTATTATCACTACAAAAAACTCCGTTTTTTAAGCTACAACACTTTTCAAATAAAACCTGTTTTTTCTTAAACTTATCAATTAGTGAAATAACCTCTAATCTCTTTTTTCCTAAAAATGTAAAAAACTCTTTTATAGTATAATCTTTAAGTAATTTTTCTTCCATAAAAAATCCCCCTTTTCCTATACAGCGAGTTATAATAGCAAAAAAATAATGTTTTGTCAAACACTATCTATAACAATAAGATTTTAAAAATTATAAGCTTCGTGATATAATTTACTTTAACGGGAGGATTAATATGAACATTACTATTAATAATACAAAGTTATTATTTTTATATAGATTATCTATTTTCAAATTATTTACGTTTAAAACTAATAATGAAGAACTTAAAACAATAGTTAAAGCACTTAATATTAAAAAAAGAAAAAATAGAATAAAATATGTATATGAAGAAGCTATTAAAGTAATAAATAATTATTATTATATGGATTTATGTAAGTTTAAAGATAATAAGTGCATTGTGCAAAGAAAAAATAAATCTAATACAATTAACGGATGCTGTAGAACATGTCCTATACTTACCGATAAAGGTTGTCCTTCTTTTAATTTAACATGCAAATTACTTTATTGTAAAACTGCTCTTAATAATTTAAAAAAACTTAAAATGAGTGATATAAACATATTAAAATGCTTATCACTAACGAAAAGGTTAATACTTAAAACAGATTTTTATTCCACAAAAGAAGAAGTTATAGATGATTTATATTATGGCATACTTCTATATGGTTTTAGATCTTTTTATAGGGAAATTAAAAACAAATTAAAGCATCATTAATTTGTTTTTTTATTATTCATTACAGCATTTAAATACTCATCTATATAACTTGGTCTTTCTTTTTCTATAATCTTATCATTAGCATAAATGCACTCTAAAACCTCTTTATTAATCATTTTATTAAGCCATGATGCAACTATATGTCTATGACAAAACTCATAAGACTCTTCATAACATAAAAGTACTGCACCATCTAAATCATTATATACTTTATTTGGATCTAAGTTTTTTAATACTTCATCATAAAAGTGCTTAACATAAAACATAGTACTTTCTTCAAATGAAACTTCATTTCTAAGCGTTCGCCATTTTTTAAAAAACTCTTTCTTAGGCGCTAAATCTAAGTAACATTCACCACTATAAACACTTCCATCTTCATAAGTAAAACTAACTCCCTTATCCTTAGAAATAGATACTAATCTATATTTATCTGTTATAAAATTTTTATATGAACTTGTATATATCATTTTAACCTCTTAATCTTTTTTATAATTAAACTATTTTATTTTTTGTAATACAAAAACTTTTTCACTACATTTTTTATCTTTTGTTTCGCTATACTTATAATCTAAGTTATTTGGATATTTATCAATATACTTAGCATTCATGTTCCAATTAAAATCATAACCATGTATTTTTCCTCTTTTATTTAATATACCATCAAGACTTTGCACGACTTTTTTATACTCTTTATCAGATGACAAGAAAAACTCTAATATATTACTAACATATATACAATCATACTTATTATTAATATTATCAGATATATCTTTAATATCAAAATCGTTATAGATAATAGATACATCACCAAGCATTCTTCTTAACTTTTTATATGAATAAACATTATTATATTTATTTAAATTTCTATATAAATTAGTATTTACTATATCATAAAAACAAATCTTATTATTTATTCTTAAATACTCTTCTGTTTTCCAAAACATGTATTCATCATATGTTAAATATTCTTTTAATTCCTCTACCATGTTTTCTTTTGCATTAAAATTAAGACCACCAATATTTTCAATCCAATTAACCCTATAATAAAATGCATTATAATCATACTTTTTAATCATTGCGATTTTAAGAGCTGATACATACTTACTATATAAGTTAATGTCAAATGAATCAATATTTTTTGCACCATTTAAAATAGCATTTAGTGCATGATCTCCACTTGATGTAACAGTTAATACTTTCTTATCTTTTAAATCTTCATTATCATATAAATACATATTTTCATTAGTCCAAAGGTAAGAAGACTCTGTACATCCAAAAGGTGTTATTAAGCTATTTTCATTTTCTTTATATAATAGTTTTTCATACTTATTCATAGATAAACCTCCAAGTGGAAAGATTTAATATTAGGTTATATATTATCATAACTTCTATATCTTAGCAATAAAAACTTGACTTAAAGTATATAATTAGCTATAATTAAAGTCGTGTAAACTTTAAAGCAGCACCTAATTTGAATTTAATAACGTGTTTGTTTGCAAATAAAAAGTTATATTAGTAATCTTTATAGCTGCAAAGACGAACGTATCAAAACAAACTCCCTATTAAATGGCAATGGGTCCTTTAGTTTACAATTTTAAAAAAACAAAGGAGGAATAAATATGTCAAGATATACAGGTCCAATGTATAAGAAAAGCCGTCATTTAGGATTTTCTTTAACAGAAACTGGTAAAGAATTAGTTAAAAGACCATACGGTCCAGGTCAACATGGTAATGACAGAAGACGTGGTAAAGCATCTGAATACAAAGTTCAATTAATGGAAAAACAAAAAATCAGATTAATGTATGGTGTTAACGAAAAACAATTTAAATTAACATTTAATAAAGCAGCTAAAATGAAAGGTATCCATGGTGAAAACTTCTTAAAATTATTAGAAAGCAGATTAGATAACGTAGTTTACCGTATGGGTATTGCAACTACTAGAAAAGCTGCAAGACAAGTAGTTAACCATGGACACATCACTGTAAATGGTAAAAAGGTTGATATTCCATCATACCAAGTTAAACCTGGTGATGTAATTGCTGTTAAAGAAGCTTCAAAAGATCATAAAGCAATTTTAGAATCTTTAGAAAAAAATGCTAAGACTGTTGAATTTGTTGAATTCGATAAGAAAAAATTATCTGGTACTTATGTACGTATGCCAGAAAGAAGTGAACTTCCAGCAGACATAAAAGAATCATTAGTAGTAGAATTCTACAACAAATAAGACTAATAATTAGTCTTATTTTTTTATGTTTAAATATTCAATATATTTATTTAATACACATATAATTTATTATGATAAAGTTTAGAAATAATAAATTATTTAAAAATATAATTATATTGTTAGTTGCAGGTGGCATGTCAAAAATACTAGGTATGATATCTAAAGTTATATATACAAGAATTGCAGGAATAAACGTTGTTGCAATATATACTTTAATAACACCTACTTTAATGTTAATAATTACACTAACTCAGTTTAGTTTTCCTATATCAATTAGCAAAATATCATCTATGGATAAATATGATAATAAAAATCTACTTTTTAACGCTTACACTCTTGGAGTTATAGTAGATATTATTTTAATTATCCTTATATTACTTATATCACCTTTAATTGCAAGTGCATTAAATAATAATGAACTTAAAATACCAATTAATTTTATATGTTTAATAGTAATTCCAACTACTATATCAAGTATTCAAAGAGGATTTTTACATGGCAAAGAAGATATGTTTATGCCTTCTATTACTAATATCATAGAAGAAATAATAAAAATTATATTAATAGTAGTAATACTTCCCTACTTTATATTAAAAGAAAACATATATGTTGTATCAGCACTAATATTATTTAATATAATAACTGAGTTTTTTACAATTTTAATACTTAATAATAGAATAAAAAAAGTGTATATAAAAAAAGAAAAAAATAAAATAGATAAAAAAATAATTAAAGAAATATTAAAAATAAACATACCAACTACTTTAGTTAGATTAATATCTTCCATAGGATTTTTCTTAGAACCTATAATACTTACTAAAACACTTATAAGTAGCGGACTATCATATAAATTTATAACAGTAGAATATGGAATAATAAACTCATATATTATTCCATTACTTAGTATGCCAACATTTTTTTCAGTAGCAATAGCATCAGCTCTATTACCTAATATAACTAAATTATATTATAATAAAAAATATAAACTATTTAATAAAAAACTATACATACTAATGATGTTATCTATGTTAATTGGATTTATCTGCTTAGGCATTATACTAACATTCCCAAAACAAATATTAACGTTAGTGTATAATATTAACCTAGGAGTTAATTACCTTTATTTAATAGGACCATTCTTTATTATTTTGTATATGCAACCTACCTTATCAGTTGCAATGCAAGCTATGGATAAAACAAATGACTTACTTAAAATATCAATTATATCAATGATTATAAAATACACAGCACTATACATAATGTGTAAATCTAACTTAGGCATTTCATCCCTTTTATACTCAATAATTATTGGTATAATTGTAACAACATCTCTTATGATGATAAAAATATTAAAAAGAAAAGAAAACTAGTTTTTAGTTTCCTTTATTTTAGATAAAAATACAATAATATTACAAACAATTAATACTACAAAAGAAGGAATATTAAATGTATTCATTTTTACTTGTAATATAATTATTGGTATACATATAATATCTAAAGCTACCATAATAAGTTTTAACTTCTTTAAGTTTTGTTTTCTTTTTTCGATACTTACTTCTTCTTTTTTTACATCTTTCTTTTTGTTCATATATTACTCCTCTTTTGTAACAGTACAAGTAAACCCTTTTTTCTTGTAATTATTATTAACTGATAAAGCAGTATCTTCTAAACTTGGCATTATAAATAATAAAGTTTGATTATCTTCTATTTTTATATCATTAAAATTAACCTTATTATAAGTTGTATTAGATGAGAATGTAAAACCTTTAGATGTTTTATTAAAACGAGTTCTAAAACCTTTTACAGTAGAATTATTA
>JALEND010000070.1 GCA_022768045.1 Mycoplasmatota bacterium
TAGTATAAATACCTGGATAAGTAGTATTTATCTTTCCTTCTTCTTTTCCATTAACAAGTACAGTATAATTCTTATTTGCTTCTAACGTTTTAAATTTTATTTTTTCTATTTTTTCAGAATTAGATAATTTATTATATTTCATTATAGATACTTTATATTCTTTTGAAATATTATAATCATAATTACCCATATTAGAAGTATATATATTATCATAATTCTTATTTGACACATTATTTATTACATAAAACTCACTACCATATGTATCATATGCAACATAATTATATAATCCATATGAGTTTTTAACTAACCAAGCTCCTTGTATTGTTTTTTTAGTTCCAGAACAATTTGATGATATAAACATATTTCCATCATCTGAGATACAAACATCTAACGTATAATCATCATTCCAACCAATTATTGCAACATCATGGTCTAATAAAGATGACTTTTGAGGATCTTTATAATATAATTTAATACTCTTATCACTTATCATGTCGTCATTGTTATTATTATATGAAACATATGTTCCACTACTTCCTACTGAAACGGCCATTCCAACAGAACCATTATCAATTATTGCTTGTTTTACCGTATTTATAAAATTCTTGCTTGATAATGCCTTATTACGATCATAATTGCTATCACTTGGTAATTGATAATACCCATCTACAGAATAAATTACTTTATCTATGTTCCATACTTTTTCAGGTAACTTTTTTCCCGTTGTTGTATAAGGGTCAAAAGAATCTTCCAAAATAGGAGAAATACCATTTACAACAGCAGATAAAAATCTAGTAACATTTCCACCCGAAGCAAGTTTATACTTATTATATATATATGGATTTTTCTCTATATCAACAGCTTCTTCCTCATCAGAAGATGCATAATCTATTTGCCTCTCAGATAAATCAATACTACTTGTTGTAAGTCCTTCCTTTATTAGTTTAGACTCTAGTACAGAAGTAAGTGCAAAATCCCAACATAATGGATAAGAGCCTTGATCCTTTAAACTGGTTACATAATTTTTACCATTTACATTTCTAGAATCATACTTACTAGCAAATTCACTATTTCCAAGTGTTTTATAAGAATAATCTATCGTTGTTAAACTAGGAACATATGAACTTGCACCACCATTTTCTAAATATGCTACAAAAGCTGGATTTAAATATGCTTCCCCACTTTTTTTATTCTTTTCAGTCTTAAGAATTATTCCAGTTTCTTCATAATATTTAATAACATAATTATAAGCTTTTTTAGGTAAATAAGTATAATCTTTACTTAAAAAAACATCGCTTGATGATTTAGGTTTAACATTAGTATTAATGGTTATAAGTTTAGTAGATAATACTATACCTAAAACGAAAACACCTAAAATCATTAAAACTTTTTTCTTATTTAATTTATTAATTACACGTTTCATGTCACACCTACTATCTTTAAATAGTATATCAAATTTTTATATATATAAAAACAGTTAGTTAAAAAACTAACTGTTTACTTTACATATTATCTTGAATAACATTTACCTTTAGAGTTACAAATTCTGCTTATTGTTTTAAATCTTGCAAATTGTAATACTCCTGCGGCATCTGTATCATCTATTTTTCCGTCTTGATTGGTATCCATTACACTTAATGTTTCTTCATTTGTTATTTTGATTGTTTTAAATCTACAGTGTTGTAATATCATTGCTGCGTCTGTATCATCTACTTTTCCATCACAGTTTACATCTCCAATTTTTCTATCTGCATAACTTATTGAACAACTTTTATTTACATTTGCAGTTGTCATAGTTGTTGCCTTAGTAGTTGTTGTAGTTGTACTATTTGCATTATTACTATTATCATCAATTGATGACGCTTGTGTTGAAGATGATGTTACAACTCCTTTAGTAGTATCTGAATTATTTGTAGAATTACTAGATTCTGGATCAAATTTAGAACTACATTTATTAGTTAATTTTCTACATACTTTTGCCATACTTACACTACCTATAGCATAAGATTTGTCT
>JALEND010000026.1 GCA_022768045.1 Mycoplasmatota bacterium
TGTGAAGAAACTAGTATTGTATTATGTATCATGTGAACTATTATAGGTAGACTAATATTACCAGTTGTTGCATATAAATAAGCAAAACAACAACCCATTGAACCATATGGAATAACATATAAGAAATCTAAAGGTGAGTTGTAGCTACCAATCACATGAAGAAGTCCAAATAAAGTTCCACTTAATATAATAAATAACCATTTATTTTTAATAAAGCCACGTAAAGATCTTCTAAATACCATTTCTTCAAAAATAGGTGCAACAATAGAGCAGGTAAATAACATATAAAAAGGAGCTAACATTATACTACTTCTTACAAGTTGTTCATTATTAGATACATTTTGCTTAGTTATATGAGATATTAATATAGAAGAGATAGTCATTATTATGCAACCTATAAGCCAACATTTCATTGATATAAGAGAATTCTCTAAGAAATTCTTTTTTAGTTTTTTGATACCGTTAATTATTTCTTTTCTATACATAAATAATATGATTAAAACATATATGAAATCGGTAAGTGTAAAGATAAGTATTCTAGGTGTTCTAGGAATCTTTTTAAAATCAACGCCCATTCCTGATATTAAATTTAATATAAAATTAAATTGATATAAAAAGTATAATAAAATTGTCATTATAAATTTAAAGTTTTTCTTAAACCAATTTTTAATACCTAAATCTGATAACATGCCATCTAATATACTATCATTGTTATTATTGTTTTTTTTACTAAGTTCATTTTTAGCTTCCATTCTTCCTTTTTCAAACTCATAACCGAATTCTTTTGCATCTAAAATTTTTATTTTTTTAGATGCATTATCTATTTTAAAAGAGGTGTGACAATATTCACATGTTATAATATCAGAACTAAAGTTTTCATTTATCTTTAGAGTATTTCCACAATTTTTGCATTTTAATTCAACTAACTTCATTTTCATCACCTATTATAAATTATAACAAAAATATAAATACTTATAAATAAATAAATCCAAAATGTGTAAAATTTGATTATTTTAAAAAAATATGTATAATATTACTTCGTTAAAACAAAAGGGGCGAGATGGTTTATGAAAAATTATGAACTAAAAAAAGAAGATAAGGCAAGAAAAAGAAGAATATCAGAGCTTTTAGAAAAATTAGATAAAGTATTTGAGTTTTATGAAGAAAATAAAAGACTTCCAGAAACTAATTTAGAGGATAAATACGAAACAAAGCTATATGATTTTTTTAGAAAACTTGATATAGAAAAATATAAATATGATATAGATCCAAAAATCATAAAGAAAATAGACCTTATAAAAAAAGAAAATAAAATAAGAAAAGCTAAAAGAAAAACAAAGAACAAAATAGAAACAAAAAGAAATTATATAACAAAATGTATAAATAATTATTATGATTTTTATATAAAAAATGGATATTTTGCATCAGATTGTGCATATTTAACAAAAGAAGAGAAAAACATATGCAAAGACTATAACAATATAATTAAATTTAGCAAGTTATTTACTAATGAACACATATATAAAATAAAAATGATAAATGATATTAAAAATAATAATAAGTATTTAAATAAGTTAATGAAAATAAAAAGATATATAAATTTTATAAAAAAGTATGATAGAACGCCTTCGCATGTAAGTTCTAAATTAAATGATAATGATGCATTTAGTAAATATGAATTAAGAACATATGACTATATTGTAAAACTAAATTTAGAAGATATAATAATTCCTTATAGATTAATAGAAGAACTAAATGATGAATTAGATAAAGTATCTAAGATAAAAGAAGAAAAGAAGAAAGCTAATGTAAATTATGTGGCAAAAAAGTTAATTGAATTTATGAATGAAAATAAAATGTCTTGTGCAAATAAAAATGGTGCTATTACAAATTTAAATGGAAGAGAAATATCGCTTGATGGAGCTGTTAAATATATAAAAAATAATGCAGGTGTTATAGATAAGAAATTAATTAAAGAATATAATAGTTTTGATTTTATAACAAAAAAATTAAATTCTAATAATAAGAAATGTACAAACAAAGCACATATTAAAAAGTTAGAAAAAAATATGGAAGTCATTCAAAAATTAGAAGAATATATATCGTTTTGTAAAAAATATAAAACAATTCCATATATTACCACAAAAAAAGTAGAATATAGAAACTATGTGGAAGATCAAATGGTATCACTTGCTTGGTTTATGAAAAGAATAAAATTAGATGAAGTTTATATACCTTATAATTTAATAGAGGAATTATATAACATAACCGAAGAAATAGGAGAAAATGACTTAAAGGAGAAGTTTAATTGTTTAATTTTAGAGATAATTAATAACGTAAAAACTTTAAATGTATTACCACAAAGTATTAATTCTAAAAATTATAGTATAAGAGGTATAAATGGAAATGTTGTATCTCTACCTTATGCAGATAAGATTATGAGAAAAAACTTAAAATACATAGATGATAGCTTAATAAAAGAGTACAATAAAACAATAAAACAGTTTAACAATAGTGAAATAAATATAAAATACTTAAAAAAATAATTGCATAAAAGAAAATATATGCTATAATACTGTTAGTAGAAAGAAAGGAGTAGGGCCTTATGGTCCTGCTCTTTATAATTAAGGAGTGATGATATGCACAAAAGAGTAAAAGAACTTATAGAAGAACCTTTAAAATCTATAAACATTAAATTAGATGATGTTGAATATGTTAAAGAAGGAAGTATGTATTTTTTAAGGGTTATAATTGATAAGGAACCTTACGTGGATGTAGATACTTGTGTTAAAGCTACTGAAATAATTAATCCTATCTTGGATAAAATAGAAAATGAATTTGATGATGCTTATATTTTAGACGTTTGTTCAAAGGAAAAAGGAGGAAATTAAAATGAACGGTAAAGAATTTATTAGAGCAACTGATGCTATTTGTAAAGAAAAAGGAATTGATAAAGATATAATATTTGAAGCTATGAAAACAGCTTTAGAAAAAGCTTATGCAAAACATACTGGTTTTTCAAATATAAGAATAGATATTGATACTAAAAACGGACAAATAAGAGGGTATGCTTATCAAACAGTTGTTGAAAAATATGGAGATAGTGAAGAAAATGAAGAAGACGAAGAAGATGTTGTTGAAATACTTCTTGAAGATGCTAAAAAGATAGTTCCTGATATAAAGGTTGGAGAAACTATTGAAGAAGAAGTTGATTTAACAGACTTTGGACGTGTTGCAACAGCAACTGCAAAACAAATATTAGTTCAAAAAGTAAGAGAGGCTGAAAGACAAAGTATAATGTCTGAGTTTGAAGATAAAGAAGGAGAATTATTAGTTGGTAACTTAGAAAGAGAAGATACTAGTAATTACTACGTTGATTTAGGAAGAATGGATGGAGTTTTACCTAAGAAAGAGTTAATTAAGGGTGAAAAATTAACTATGGGTACACCAGTAAAAGTATATGTTACTAAAATAGACAATACAGGAAAGAGTCCATTAATTCTTTTATCAAGAAGTCATTATGGATTTGTAAAAAGATTACTTGAAAATGAAATACCTGAGTTAAATGATGGAACTGTTATTTTATATAGTGTTGCAAGAGATTCAGGATCAAGAAGTAAGATAGCTGTATACTCAGAAGATGAAAAAGTAGATGCAATTGGTTCATGTATTGGTGAAAAAGGAAATAGAATTAATAGAATAACTAATGAATTAGATGGAGAAAAAATAGACGTTGTTTTATATGACAAAGATCCAATAACATTTATTAAAAACGCTTTATCACCAGCTAAAGATGTTAAAGTATATATATTAGATGAAAAAGAAAAGAAGGCACTTGCAGTTGCAGAAGGAGACAATTTATCACTTGCAATTGGTAAAAAGGGCCAAAACGTTAGATTAGCGGCTAGACTTACTCATTATAGAATAGATGTTAAGACACCAGAACAAGTAAAGGAAGAAAAGATTGATTTAACAAATGCAATCAGTTAATTATTATGAATAGAAAAATTCCTATGAGGATGTGTGCTGTAACAAGACAAAAATATCCTAAAAAAGAGTTAATTAGAATAGTTAAAGATAAAGATGGTGCTTTACAAGTAGATTTAACTGGTAAGAAAAATGGCCATGGAGCTTATCTTTTAATGGATTTAGAAGTGTTAAATAAAGCTAAAAAAAGTAAGTGTTTAGATAGACTTTTAGAAGTAGAAATACCAGATAGTATATATGATGAGTTAGAGGACATAATAAAAAATAATATATAAATATTAAGAAAGAGGTGGATGTATGAGTGTTTTAGAGTATGCACAAGATGTTAACAAAAGTGTCAGTTACATTTTAGATATGTGTAAAAAATTAGACATTAAAGTATCAGGAGAAGAAGATATTTTAGACGATGATGCAATCGTTATGCTTGATAATGCCATAAGTAGTGATGAACCAGAAGAATCATCTGATAGTGAAGACTTAGTTGATGAAGAAATTTTAAAAAAGATGGATGATGATGATTATTATGATGAAGTAATTGATACAATGGTAGATAAAAAAATAAGTAATTATAATAAAGATAGAGTAAAGAAAAATAAAAATAAGCAAAATAAAAATATTAAAGCTGCCAAAAAAGCAATGTATAAAAACAAGGAAAAATTAGTATCAAATTCTAATACTAATGATAATATTGTACTTTATAAAGAAAATATGACTATAAAAGAATTAGCAAAAGCTTTAAATGAACCTGTAAATGAATTAATAAAAAAACTTATGATGCTAGGTGTTATGGGTAATATTAATTCTTCAATTTCATATGATGATGCTAGTGTGCTTGCTTTAGAGTATAATAAAACTTTGAAGAAAGAAGAAGCTAATGACATATCAAATTTTGAAAAGTTTGAAATAAATGATGATCCTAAGGACTTAATTGAAAGACCTCCTGTTGTAACAATAATGGGGCACGTTGATCATGGTAAAACATCACTTTTAGATGCGATTAGACAAAGTAGTATTGTTGATACAGAGCATGGTGGAATAACTCAAGCAATAGGAGCTTATCAAGTTAAGTATAAGGATAAAAAGATTACTTTTATAGATACTCCAGGACATGCTGCATTTACTCAAATGCGTGCTAGAGGTGCATCTATTACTGATATAGTAATTATAATAGTTGCAGCAGATGATGGTGTTATGCCTCAAACAATAGAAGCAATAGATCATGCTAAAGCAGCTAATGTACCAATTGTAGTTGCTATAAATAAAATGGATAAACCAGGAGCAGATCCAGAAAGAGTTAAACGTGAGATGAGTGAACATGGTCTTACTCCTGAAGACTGGGGAGGAAACACTTTATTTGTTCCTATTTCAGCTAAAACTCATGATGGAATTGATAATTTATTAGAAAACATATTATTAATTGCTGAATTACAAGAGTTAAAAGCTAATCCAAAACGTTATGCAATGGGTACTGTTATAGAATCTAAGTTAGATAAAAACGTAGGTACACAAGTTACTTTATTAATTCAAAATGGTACATTAAGATTAGGAGATCCTGTTGTAATAGGCGAATTCTTTGGTAAAATAAGATCTCTTAAGAATGATTTAGGTGAAGAAATAGTTGAAGCACTTCCATCAACTCCTGTTGAAATAACTGGTATAACTGGAGTTCCAACAGCTGGTGATAAGTTTATGGCTTTTGAATCAGAAAAAGAAGCACACCAAGTAGCTGATCAAAGAAGTGAAACTTCTAAGTTAAAGGCTAACACATTAGCTAGTGCAATAAGTTTAGATGACTTATTTGGAAAAATAAATGAAGGATTAAAGGAAATTAACATAGTGTTAAAAACTGATGTTAAAGGTAGTGAAGAAGCTGTTAAAAGTACTTTAAGTAAAATAGAAGTAGAAGGATGTAAACTTAATGTTATAAGAAGTGGTGTTGGTACCATTACTGAAAGTGATATTATACTTGCCAATGCATCTAGTGCAATAGTTGTTGGATTTAACGTTAGACCAAGTTCTAAGATAATGGATGTTGCTAAGGAATATGGTGTAGATATTAGACTTCATAACATTATATATAAGTTAACTGAAGAAATAGAATCTGCTATGAAAGGTATGTTAGATCCAGAGTATGAGGAAAAGGTAACTGGTACAGCTGAAATAAGAAAATTATACAAATTCTCTAAAACAGGTAATATAGCAGGATGTTTTGTTACTAGTGGTGTTATAAAATCAAGTTCAAAGGCTAGATTAATTAGAGATGGTATTGTTATTTATGATGGAGCTATTAATACTATTCAAAGAGAAAAAGATAGTGTTAAGGAAGTTAAGAATGGTTTTGAATGTGGTATTACGTTAGAAAACTATCAAGATATAAAAGAAAATGATGTAATTGAAGCATATGAATTAGTAGAATTAAAGAGGTAAGTTTATGAGTTTAAAAACAGATAGAATAGCAAGTATGTTATCAAAAGAGATAAGTGATATTATACAAAATGAAATAAATGATAAAGATATAAAGTTCGTAACTATTACAGCTTGTAAAGTTGACACTGATCTTTCTTTAGCACAAATTTACTGTACTTGTTTTGATGATTCAAAAAAAGATAAATGTTTACATGATTTAAATGGAGCAAAAGGATTTATTAAGACTGAACTTGCTAAAAGAAAATTAGAAATAAGAAGAATTCCAGACTTAAGATTTATATATGATGAATCAGTTGAGTATGGAAATAAAATAGAAAATATAATAAATCAGATAAATAAAGATTAAAAAAGATAGTTTTTTCTATCTTTTTTTACGTTTTTTGTAGAAATTAATCGTAAAAAAATGTATAATTGTATTAATGGTAGAAAGTAGGGGATGTCAGTGATAAATTTAATTAATAAAGAAAATTTAAATTTAGGTATTTTAGAAACTGATTTTGAGGTATATGCTGACATTGTAAATACATTTACATCTGATACTTTAAAAAAAGATTGTTTATATGATTTAGATGATTACGTTATTCCTGAGTACTTTAGAGACAAGATAACAATTGTTGTAGAATCTAATGATATGTTAATTGGTTATGCAACATTTGAGTTTAAAAACAAAAATGATAACATAAATGTTTATATAAAAAAATTATTTGTGTTACCAGAATTTAAAAATAAAAACATGGAAGCTTTCTTAGTAGAAGGTATTATATATATTGCAGGAGAAGTAAATGCTAGAAACGTTAGTGCAAACGTATTAGAGCATGATGAAGAAATGATGTATATATATAAAGCGTTAGGTTTTTATGAAACTGGTCTTAGTGAAGAAGGTACTGTTTTAAATGCAAATGTATCAACAATTGTTCAAACTAGAATGTTAAATGATAAGTTTAGAAATATTCCTAATGATGCAATTGATTATAAAGATTTAAAATTAACTAAGAAGATAAATGAAGGAAGAAGTGGAAATATTTACTTAACAGATGATGGTAAAATACTTAAGATGTTTAAGTCAACTTCGTTTACTTATGTTAAGGATAGAGAAGAAACATTAAAAAAACTTAAAACGCTTGATGTTAAAGAAGTTGTAAAACCTAAGAACCTTGTTTATTATAATGGTGTTTTTGTTGGTTATATAATGGATTACTTACCAGATGGTATATCTTTAACTGATATTGAAAAAGAAGGGTGTAGTTTTGAGAAGAAAATAAACATAATAAGAGCGATAGAAGTTGTTATGCAAAAACTTCATGAAAAGAATATATATATTTGTGATTTAAACCCAGATAATATATTAATAGATGCAGACGATAATGTTAGAATTATAGATTGTGATTCATTTGTACTTAAAAACAACGTAATTAATACATCAGTTGATAATAAGTTTATAGATCCTTTTAATAAAATAGTGTCTGAGAAGACTGATTTATATGCTTTTGCTGTTACCATATTAGAATTATTGTTAGATGTTAAAATAGATAGTAATAATAAATATGGAGATATCGAGCAGATATATTCTAAAAATAAAAATAAGTTACCTGTTAGTTTTAAATCATACTTTAATAAAATATTTAATAGTAAAGAAAGATTATATCTATCAGATGCTTATGAAAAGTATATAACAGATATGTATAATGTTGATAATCCAATTAATAATAGTGAAAAAAGTGGTAATGTAAGTATGATAGTTTTATCGTTTATATCACTTGCAATTGCAGTCTTTGGATATATAGTATTTAAATACGGTAGATAGCCGTATTTTTTATGTGTTTTCTAAGTTCAAAAAAAGCTTGACATTTAGGATAAAAAGTGATAATATATTGGGCATTCAAACAAAAAGGGGGATGTTATTATGACACAAGATTTAAATAAAATGTTTGAAATGGCTAAGAAACAAGAAAAAATAGCTCTTGCATTAGAAGAGGCTGAAAAAACTTTAGATGTAAAAGCTTTTAGAAAAGCAATTGCTTTATTTGATGAATTAGGTGTTAAAAACGAAGGTATTTTACATGATTATGTATGTCAAATATCTGAAATTATAATGATTTATGATAGACAAAGACAAAGTGAAATAGAAACTTTAATTGGAGATGCTAAAGAAGAATTAGACGGTAGCAAATTAGAAGAAGCTAAAAAGTTAGTTAGTGAATTATTAGTAGAAGAAGACAAAGAAATATATACTAATATGATAAATGAGTATAATGAAGCATTTATTGAACCTAAAAAATTACATGATAAGATTACTAGTTTAATAAATAAAGCTAAAAATACTTTAGATGAGTCTTTACTTGATGAAGCTAGAAAGTTAATAGAAGAATTAGATTCTAAACAAGAAAAAGCTGAATTAAAAATAGAAGCTAGTAAGGTTCAAAGATTAATAAATGATTCTAAGAAAAATAAAACAGTTAATACTGAGACTAAGACTGAAGAAACTTCTAAAGAAGATAAAGTAGAAGAAGAAACTGTAATTCCAGTAGAGGAAGAAAAAGAAGAAAAAGCTACAGTTCCAGTAGAGGAAGAAGAACCAGTTAAAGAAGATACTACTAAAAATGAAAAATTAGAAGAAAAAATTAAAAAAGCGACAGAAGAAGAAAAAGAAAATAAAAAGTATGAAGACGCTAAAAGATTAGTTGATGTTGCTCTAAATACTAAAAAGACAAGTGATATTAATGCTGCAAATGAAGCAATTAGTAAATTAAAATCAAGAGAGCAACAAGAAAAATTATATAAAAAATTAAGTGATTTAATGACACCAATGGATTCTTTATATGATGATGAAGATAAAGAAGAAACTAAGAAGAATGATGATAAAGAAGAAACTTATGATAGTTTAGATAAAAAACTTGATGAATTAATTGAAAAGTTAGAAAATGATGGTATAGACTTTGCTTTAGCAGCATCAGTAGTAGATGAGTATGTTAAAAGTGCTAAGAAATTAAACTTTGATGATTATTCAAAAATGAAAGAAAAATTAAGAGCTATTATTGATTTTGTAAATGCAAAAAATAAATTTAATTTACAAGAAAATGAATTAGAAAAATCAAAGAAACGTATTCACATAAATGATGTAATTGCTATGATTTACACTGATTTAAAAGGTAAACTTTTAAGTAAAAAAGAAAATGAATATTCAAAATCAATTAATGATGAAGAAAATTCTACTAGTTATAAAGAAAGATTACAAAGTAAACTTGAAGAATCTGATTCACTTTCAAGTATTAAGAGCCTTTTCTATGGTACAGCAGTATTAGCTTTAAATTCTAGAATAGTTAAACTTGATAAAAAAGATAAAAGTAAGAAAGTAACTAAAAGTTTAAATAGAGCATTCGGAAAATTAGCAACTGTAAAAAATAAGTTTAGAAATAGTGCTTATAAAGAATTATCTGAAAAAATCATAAATGAAAATGTATATGAAAATAATGATAGAGTTAAGAACTTAATGGGTCAACTTTTATCAGCAAAAGCAATTTCAGGTGATGATAAAAAAATTAATAACTTAATAAATGATTTTCTAGATAGAGTTGAAGATTCAGGCTTAACTGAGTTAGAAAAAGAGTCATTAAGATATGAAGTAGAACAAATTGATAATTTTAAAAAGATAAATAAAGAAGATTATGTTACTTATAATCCATTAAATTATACAGATTTAGATGAAGATTATAAAAAATATGGATTACCAAAAATCTTAAAAATATAATTAAGAAGGAAATGATTTATTTCCTTTTTTTATTTAATGGAAAAGTATGTTAAAAATAAATAAAATATATTGACCAATAAATGTGTGCTTTTGTATAATTGATGTACAAAGAAGATGTGGAGTGATATAAATGGATGGAGTTTTAATAGTTAATAAAGAAAAAGGTGTTACTAGTAGAGATGTTGTAAATAAAATTTGTAAAATATTAAATACGAAAAAAGTAGGACATACAGGTACATTAGATCCAATTGCAACAGGTGTTTTAGTAGTATGTGTGGGTAAGGCTACTAAGTTAGTTGAAATATTAACATCAGAAGATAAAGAGTATATTGCAACTGTAAAATTAGGTGTTTTAACAGATACTTTAGATACAGATGGTAAAGTATTAGAAGAAAAAGATGTATTCATAAAAAAAGAAGATTTAGTAAGAACTTTAAATTCATTTGTTGGTTTTTATGATCAAGAAGTTCCAATATATTCAGCTGTTAAAATAAATGGTAAAAAATTATATGAGTATGCTAGAAGTAATATAAAAGTAGATTTACCTAAAAGAAGAGTTGAGATTAAGAAAATAGAGTTATTAGAATTTAATAAAGATCATTATAAATTTAAAGTATTAGTATCAAAAGGAACGTATATAAGAAGTTTAATAAAAGATATAAATGATAAATTAAAAATAATAGGTTCTATGAGTGATTTAATAAGAACAAAGCAAGGTGATTTTGATATTAAGGATTCTTATACTATTTCTGAAATTAATGATAGTAAGTATAATCTTTTGACAGTAACTGATGTTTTAAAAGATGAAAATTGTGTTATAATAGATGACACATTATTTAAAGTTGTTAAAAATGGTGGATTAATAGATAATGTTTATAATAAGTCTTTTGTAACTTTTATATACAATGAAAAAGTAGTTTCTATATATAAAAGTTATGAAAAGGATAATAGTAAAATGAAACCATACAAAATGTTTATATAGAAAGGATTTTAAATATGAAAGTTGAAGAAGATATAATGCTTATTGGTAAATTTGTAGATGGTGAAATAAAAGCAATAACACCTGGTAAAAAAGATAATAAAATAGATTCTTATTTAACTTATGAAAAAGGAACTGGAAATGTTGATTTTGTTATTAAATTTGAAGATAATTCTGTAAATAATTCAAAAAAAGATGGTATAGGACTTGAAAAAAAACGTAAATAAGTGTATATTATTATTGTTACCTGTTCTTGGATATTTGGATAAGAACTCCTTTACCGTATCTTGGAATTAGGCGAATTAATTTAATAAGGAGGATATAGCATGTTAAAGAAAGAAGTTAAGAAAAACATTATTGAAAAGTATGCAACTCATAAAGGTGATACTGGTTCTCCAGAAGTACAAATCGCTGTATTAACTGAAGAAATTAATGTTTTAACAGAACACTTAAAAGAACATATTCATGATTATCATTCAAAAAGAGGTTTATTAATGAAAGTTGGTAAAAGAAGAAATTTACTTGCTTACCTTAAGAAAACTGATGTTAATAGATATCGTGAATTAATTAAATCATTAGGTTTAAGAAAATAATTATAGTTAAAAGTAGGCACTCTTTTTTGGGTGTCTTTTTATATAGAAAAGGAGATAGTAAAATGGAAAAAAGAATATTTGAAACTGAGTTTAGAGGAAGAACTCTTACAGTTGAAATTGGAGAATTAGCTAAACAAGCTCATGGAGCAGTTTTAGTTAGATATGGTGATACTGTTATTTTATCTACTGTTTGTGTAAGTAAAACAGCAAACGTATTATCTGATTTTTTCCCATTAATGGTTTTATATCAAGAAAAGTTATATTCTGTAGGTAAAATACCAGGTGGGTTTATTAAAAGGGAAGGAAGACCAACTGAAAATGCAACTCTTGCAGCTAGAATGATTGATAGACCTATGCGTCCTTTATTCCCAGAAAATTTTAGAAATGAGGTACAAATAGTTAATACTGTTTTATCTGTTGATCCAGATAATTCACCAGAACTTACTGCAATGTTTGCATCATCACTTGCTACATCAATTAGTAAAGTACCATTTAATGGACCAATTGCTGGTGTTAAAGTAGGTAGGGTAGATGGTAAGTTTATTATTAATCCAACAGTAGAAGAACTAGATAAGAGTGATATTGATTTAACTGTAGCTGGTACTAGTGAAGCAATTAACATGGTAGAAGCAGGTGCAAAAGAAGCTAGTGAAGAAGATATGCTTGAAGCTTTAATGTTTGGTCATGATGCAGTAAAAGAATTAATTAAATTTGAAAATAAGATAATTAAAGAAGTTGGTCAAGAAAAGATGGAATATGAAGTTCTTGAGATATCAGATGAACTTAAGGATGAAATATATTCACTTGCAAAAGAACCTCTTGATAATGCAATGCGTATTAAAGATAAGTTAGAAAAATATGCTGCAATAGATAAAGTAAAAGAGGATGTAGTACAAAAATTTGAATATGAAAATGATGATTTAGATAAAGATGAGTTAAATGAACTTTTAACAAAGGTTAAATTATGCTTAAGTGAAGTTGAGTATGAAGTATTTAGAAAAATTGTTGTTAAAGAAAAAAAGAGAGCTGACGGAAGAAAAATGACTGAAATAAGACCTCTTTCAACAGACATTGATTTACTTCCAAGAACTCATGGTTCAGCATTATTTACTCGTGGTGAAACCCAAAGTTTATCAGTTGTAACATTAGGAGCACTTGGAGAACATCAAATAATAGATGGTCTTTCTCCAGAGGATCAAAAAAGATTTATGCTTCATTATAACTTCCCACAATTTTCAGTTGGTGAAACAGGCCGTTATGGAGCTCCAGGTCGTCGTGAAATAGGACATGGTGCATTAGGAGAAAGAGCACTTGCTCAGGTTATTCCATCAGAAGATGAATTTCCATATACAATACGTGTTGTATCAGAAATACTAGAATCTAATGGTTCATCATCACAAGCATCTATTTGTGCAGGTTGTATGGCATTAATGGCAGCTGGTGTACCTATAAAAGCTCCAGTAGCAGGTATTGCAATGGGACTTATTACTGATGGTGATGATTATACTATTTTAACTGATATTCAAGGTATGGAAGATCATTTAGGAGATATGGACTTTAAAGTAGCAGGTACAAAAGATGGTATTTGTGCACTTCAAATGGATATAAAAATAAAAGGTATTACTAAGGAAATATTAAAAGAAGCATTAGAACAAGCTAAAAAAGCTAGACTTGAAATATTAAAAGTAATAGCAAAACAAATAAAAGAACCAAGAAAAGAAGTTAGTAAATATGCTCCAAAAACTCTTACATTTAC
>JALEND010000033.1 GCA_022768045.1 Mycoplasmatota bacterium
ACAACCCGTGATATAGTTGAAGGAAGTATTATAGTAGGTGGTGTAAAACTTAACTTAATAGATACAGCAGGTGTTAGAAAATCAGATGATATAGTTGAAAAAATAGGTATTGAAAAAAGTTTGAATTTAATAGATGAAGCTGAGTTAGTGTTACTTATTTTGGATGCTAGTGAATCTTTAAGCGAGGAAGATAAGTATTTATTAGAAAAAACAAAAAATAAAAAAAGAATTATAATAATGAATAAAATAGATTTAAACCTAAATAATTCTTATGAAGAAGATGTTATAAAAATAAGTGCTAAAAATAATATCGGTATAGAAGATATAAAAGAAAAAATAAAAGAATTGTTCAATGTAGGAACATTTATGACTAAAAAACTAACTTTCTTTACTAATGTAAGACAAATTTCCTTATTAAAATCTGCTATTAATTCTTTAGAAGATGTAGAATATGGTATAAAAGAGGAAAGAGAAATAGATATGATTGAAATAGATCTAAAGTTAGTATGGGAAAAATTAGGTGATATAATAGGCGCTAATTATACAGAAGAATTAGTTGATAATTTATTTAGTAGATTTTGTTTAGGAAAGTAAATAATAAATTTTAAAACTTGGATTATGTTCCAAGTTTTTATTATATGTGACATAAAGTAAGTTTTTTTTCAAATTATATCTAAAAAGAGTGATAATTTTATATTTAAATATATAACTGATGATGGAGTTTACTTAATAAGTTATGATTTAGAAAAAGTTATATAAAATTTTAATAAATAATTAACTTTTTATTCATATTATTGTATAATACCAAAAGAAAAGCAGGTGGAAATTATGAAGTACGATGTTATAGTTGTAGGAGCAGGACATGCTGGCTGTGAAGCGGCTCTTGCCTCAGCAAGATTAGGTAAAAATACATTACTTATAACAATAAATATAAATAATATAGCAGATATGCCTTGTAATCCATCAATAGGTGGAAGTGCAAAGGGAATTGTTGTAAGGGAAATAGATGCAGTAGGAGGAGAAATGGGGCGTAATGCTGATAAAACTCTTCTTCAAATTAAAATGCTTAATAGATCTAAAGGACCTGCAGTTAGAAGTTTAAGAAGTCAAGCTGATAAAGTAACATATAAAAAAGAAATGTTAAATACATTACAGCATACAAATAATTTAACAATAAAAGAAGCAATAGTTGCTGAACTTTTAGTAGAAAATAAAAAAATAGTTGGTATAACAACTGAGGATAATGAAACTATTTCTTGTGATGCTTGTATATTAACAACTGGTACATATTTAAAAGCAGATATACTAATTGGAGATAAAAGAACACCAGAGGGTCCACATGGAGAAAAAAGAGCTAATTTCTTAAGTGGAAACTTAGAAAAATTAGGTTTTAAGTTATTAAGACTAAAAACTGGAACACCACCTAGAATAGAAAGATCTTCTATTGATTTTAGCGTTCTTTCGAGAGAAGATGGTGATGATGAAGAATTAACTTTTAGTTTTGATGATATAGCATATTATAATTATAAGAAACAAGAACCATGTTACCTTACTTATACTAATGAAAAAACTCATAAAATAATAATGGATAATTTAAATAAATCAGCTATGTATGGAGGATTTTATGAAAAGTTAGGAATAGGTCCTAGATATTGTCCTTCAATTGAGGATAAAGTAGTTCGTTTTAAAGATAAAGAAAGACATCAATTATTTTTAGAACCAGAAAGTATGTCATATGATGATATATATTTACAAGGTTTTTCAACTTCTATGCCGCATGATGTACAAGAAGAAATGGTACATTCACTAAAAGGTTTAGAACATGCAAAAATTTTAAGATATGCTTATGCAATAGAATATGATGCAATAGACCCACTTCAGTTAAAACCATCTCTTGAAACAAAAGTAGTTGAAAATTTATTTACTGCAGGTCAAATAAATGGTACATCAGGTTATGAAGAAGCAGCAGGGCAAGGAATAATAGCAGGTATTAATGCTAGTTTAAAATTAGATAATAAAGAACCATTAATTCTTTCAAGAAGTGATGCTTATATAGGTGTTTTAATAGATGATTTAGTAACAAAAGGTACTATAGAACCATATAGACTTTTAACGTCTCGTGCAGAGTTTAGATTGCTTTTAAGAAGTGATAATGCGGATTTAAGATTAAGTGAGAAGGCCTATAAAATTGGATTATTAAGTGAAAAAAGACATAATATGTTGCTTCATAAATTAAAAGAGATGGAAGAAATAGAAGAAGAAATAAAAAACATAACTTTTCCACAGGAAAAATTAAATTTGAGTGCTTATTTAAAAAGACCAGAAGTAAAAATAATGGATTATTTAAATAAATTTAGTAAAGAATATAGTAAAGAAGCCTTAGAACAGGTAGAAATTAATCATAAGTATGAAGGATATATAATGAAAGCTAAAAAAGAAGCTGAGAAAATGAAAAGATTAGGTAAAAAGCAAATTCCTGATGATATTGATTATAATAAGGTTGATAATTTAGCAACAGAAGCAAGGCAAAAGTTAGAAAAAGTAAGACCAAGAACAATAGATCAAGCAACTCGTATTAGTGGGGTTAATCCTTCTGATATAGCTATTTTAATGGTATATTTAAAGAGGTTCTATAATGAATAAAGAAGAATTTATAAATGCATTAAAAGAACTTAATATAGATATAAATGATAAAATATTAAATGATTTTAACACTTATTATAAGATGTTAATAGATTATAACTCACATACTAATTTAACAAGAATAACAGAAGAAGAGGAAGTGTATTTAAAACATTTTTATGATAGTTTAACACTTATAAAAGCAGTGCACTTAGAAAATCAGTCGCTGCTAGATATTGGTACAGGAGCTGGCTTCCCAGGACTTGTATTAAAAATAGTATTTCCTAATTTAAATGTAACTCTTGTAGATTCATTAAATAAAAGAGTTGTGTTTTTAAATTCAGTAATAGAAAAACTAAATTTAAAGAATATAAAAGCAGTTCATGAAAGAGCAGAAGATTATATTAAAAATAATAGAGAGTCTTTTGATATAGTAACATCGCGTGCTGTTGCAAATCTTTCTACATTATCAGAACTTTGTATTCCTTTCGTAAAAGTAGGTGGTTTTTTTATTCCTATGAAAGCAGAGGCTGAAACTGAGATAAATAATGCAACTTCCGCTATAAACACACTAGGATGTGTTATAAGAAAAACCATTTCTTTTAAACTACCTAAAGATGCTGGAAATAGAAGTTTAATAGTCATAGAAAAAAATAATAGAACAAGTGTTAAGTATCCTAGAAAATTTAGTGAAATTAAGAAAAAGCCATTGTAAATAAGGCTTTTTTATTGTATATTTAATAATAAGGGAAGGGGTTTAAGAATATGTTTGGAAATAATAATTTTAATAATATGAATATGCAAAATAATAATCAAGGAAATTATGGCTTTCAAAATGGTCAAAATAACAATGTAAATAACCAGATGGATTTTCCACCAGAACTTGGTAATATAGAAAATTTAAATAATAATCAGAACTTTGTATCTCCAAGTTTAGATCCTTTAAATCCATTAAGTTATAATAATACTCAAAATAATTCCCAAAATGATAATATAAATGACCCTCTTTCAAACTATGAACAAACAGGTCAGATGAATAATTATAATACTAATATGAATATGCAGCAAAATAGTAATCCAGGACAAAATAATCAGGAAAATTATGGTTTTCAAAATGGCCAAAATAACAATATGAATAATCAAAGTATGAATATGCCATCAATGAATAATAATTATCCACAGCAAAATAATTTTCAAACAGACAATTTTTCTCAAAATAACTTTGGAACTCAAATAGAGCAAAATAATTTTGGTTTTCCAGGAAATATGAATAATCAAAATAATAATATGAATATGCAAAATAATTATACTAATCAGTTTAATCTTCCAGAAAATAATTATATGATGCCTGGATCAAATATGGTTAATAGTAGTATTATTAATTCTGTTGAAAATGATTATAATGGATTGCCTAATCTTAATAATGGAATTAATGTAAATTCTTCTAATAACTTTTATCAACCATCAGCTAATTTTGATAATTCATCCTATTTAGTAAGTAGAGAGCCTGAAGTAGAAGAAGATAATCAGGAAGAAGACGATGATAAACAAGAAGAGGAAAAAGTATCAGATAACAAAGAAGTAGAAGATGAGAAACCTAAAAAAGAAGATAAAAAGGATGAAGAGTTAGAAAAATCAGAAAAAGAAGAAGATAAAGATATGATTCTAGATGATTTTGAAGAAGATGATGAAAATGATGAAGAAGAATCGTTAGAAGATGAAGAAGATGATTCTCCAGAAGAAAAAGAAAAGAAAGAAATTAAAGAAGAAATAAATAATAGTAAAAGAATTACAAATACTAAAATTGTAGAAGAAATAAAAAAGATAATAGATGATTATAATAGTAACGGAAAAAGAATAGATTTAGAAGAATTTGATTTTGAAGAAATGACACAATTAATTTTAAAAATACATAAATAAGGTTATAAAAATAACCTTTTTATATGAGGAGATGTAAAAATGAAAATAGGTATAGCAAATGATCATAGAGCATATGACACAAAAGTTAAATTAAAAAAATTACTTAAAGATTATGAAATAGTTGATTATGGATGTTATTCTAGTGACATGGTAGATTATCCTAAATATGCTCTAACACTAGCAGAACATGTTAAAAATCATGATGTGGATTTAGGTATTGTAATGTGTGGTACTGGAATAGGTGTTTCAATAGCTTGTAATAAGGTAAAAAAGATAAGATGCGCAAAAGTAGATAATTATTCAGAAGCTAAATCAGCAAAAGAACATAATAATGCTAATATATTAGCTTTTAGTGCAACATCTAATTCAGCTAAAAAAATAAAGAAAATGATAGATATATTTAACAATTCGACATTTAATACAGAACCAAGATATAAAATAAGAATAGAACAAGTTGAAAAGTATGAGGATACAAATGAATATTAAACTTATTTTATATTGTATATTTATTCCATGTTCAATATGGATAATAACATCAACTAATATTGATAAAATATTTAAAAAAAATAAGATAATGCAAATTCATATGATGTATTTGTTCTTATCATTAACACTTTCATATTTTATAGTTAATTTTTTAATGGATCTTTATACTTTATTAGCAACTGTATAGGAGAATAATATGAAAAAAATATTTCTTTTTACAATTTTAGTTATTTTTATTCCATTTATATTAATAATAAATAAAGAACTACCAATTAGTTTAAAAAATAAATATGGTATAAAAAGTAATAAAATAATAAGAGTAAAAAGAGTTAATAAAAATAAAATAGAAGAAGTGCCACTTGAAGAATATGTTATAGGAGTAGTATCAGGAGAAATGCCTGCATCTTTTTCAATTGAAGCTTTAAAGGCTCAAGCAGTTGCTTCAAGAAGTTATGTTTTAACAAAAACAGTAAATAATAAAAAAGATTATGACGTAGTTGATACAACTTCTAACCAGGTTTATTTAGACGATGAAGATAAAAAAGAAAAATGGAAAACTAGTTATGATGCTAATTTAAAAAAGGTGACAGAGGCTGTTAAAAGTACTACAGGAGAAGTTTTAATATATAATAATGAAATAGTAGATGCTATGTTTTTTTCAACAAGTAATGGATATACAGAAGATAGTGTAGATGTTTTTAATTCTAATGTACCTTATTTAAAAAGTGTATCTTCTAAGTGGGATGAGATAGAGTCTCCTGCTTTTTTATCTGAAGTGTCAGTAACAAAGACAGAGTTTTTACATAACTTAGGAATAAAAGAAGATTATATAAATATAGGAAACATAAATAAAACTAATACAGGAAGAGTAAAAACTATAAAAATAAATAATAAAAATTATGATGCATCAGAAATAAGAAAAGCTTTTAACTTAAAATCAACAAGTTTTAATATAGAAGTTAATAATGATAAAGTTAAATTTTCTGTTAAAGGATTTGGCCATGGTGTTGGAATGAGTCAGTATGGTGCAAATGGAATGGCTAAAGAATCTTATAAATATAAATAAATTTTAGATCATTATTATACGAATTGTAAATTAAAAAAATTATTTTAATGTATATTTTTTCATCTTTGGAGAAAACTTAAAATGAGAGGTGAAAAAATATGAAAAAGAAAAGAAAATTAAAAAAAGGAATAAAAATAAGTTTATTTACTATTTTATTTTTTGCAGTATGTGCTACCTTTTATAGTTTAGTTGCAAATAAAAGTTCAGAAATGTTATCAGCTATGGATGATTTTACATTTGTAAATGATTATATTTTTGATAATTATTCTCCTGTTATGAATAGTGATGAAGAATCATTAATAAGACCTTATAGTTCTGAAAATATATCATTATATAGAAACTATTATGATAAAGATGCAACTAGTGAAGAACAAGAAAAATCAATTGTTTTAAGTGATGGTACTTATATTCAAAATTCAGGTATTGATTATAAATCAAATGAGTCATTTGATGTTGTATCTTCATTAAGCGGAACAGTAACTAATATAACAAAAGATACTCTTTTAGGAGATACAATTGAGATAAAAAGTAGTGATAATGTTGTAGTAACATATCAATCTTTATCTGATGTTAAAGTAAAAAAAGGAGATCAAATTAATCAAGGTGAAGTAATTGCAAAAAGTGGAAAATGTTCAATAAACGCAGATGTAGAAAATGGATTGCATTATGAAGTATACATAAATGGAAAACCAATAAATCCAGAAAAATACTATGATAAAGTAATAAAAGAAGCAAATAAATAAAATCCTTAGGGATTTTTTTATTTTACAACATTTGTTATACATGATATAATTTAAAGTAATTAATAATAAAGAGGTGATTTTAAAGTGATTAATTTTATAGTATGTGATGATAATGAATTTATAAGAAGAGAAATAGAAAAATTAATAGCAAAAATCACTATGTCATATGATTTTGATTATAAAGTATACACTTTTTCTAAGTATAATAAGGAATTAAATAAAATAATCAAAGAAGATGCAGAATTAAAAATTTATATATTAGATATAGAAATGCCAGGTAAAACAGGACCAGAAATAGCTAGAAAAATAAGAGAAACAGATTTTAATAGTATTATTATGATACTAACTACGCATAAAGAATTAGAACTATCAGTTCTTAAGAAAAAATTATTAATATATGATTTTATTTCTAAATTTGACGATTACGAAAAAGAACTAACAGTATCAATAAAATCTATATTAGAGAAATTGAATAATATAAAAACTTTAAATTTCAAATCAAACAAAGATGTATATCAAATAAAATTTAATAATATATTATACATATATAAAGACAATAATACACAAATGAGTGTTATAGTTACAAAAAATAAAGAGTTTCCAGTTAGACAAACTTTGTTAGAATTATCGGAGAAAACAGGCAATTCTTTTATTAAAACTCATAGAGCTTGTTTAGTTAATGTAAATAATATAGTTAAAGTTGATTTTAATGATAGCATTATATATTTTGGAAATAATATTAAGACTGATTTATTATCAAGAAACTATAAGAAAGAACTAAAAGAGAGGTTACAAAAGTGAAAAATATAATAATAGCAATTTTAATAGGTTTAATTCAGGCTTTTTCTATGATTGTAGTATTTAAAGAAATTACGGATGAAAAAACTAATTTGAAAAAATATTTAACTGCATATTTTATAGTGTCAATATATATGACTATAGCATCATTTATTCCAAGTCAATTTAGAATTTTAGGTTTTATGTTGATAACAACAATTATAATTTATTCAGTGTTTAATTTTAATGCTATAGAAAGTCTTATAGCAAGTGTTACATCTTTGCTTATAATTTCAATTTCAGAAGTTTTTATAACAGTAATATTTAGTTTAATAGGAATCAATTTAAATTTATTAAGTGAAAGTATTTTACTTGAATTAGTAATTAATATTTCTAACTCATTATTATCAATAACGTTATCATTTGTTTTTAAAAAATTATTTAGGAAAATATATAATTTCTTCATTAGAAATAAAAAAATAATTATATATTTATTTATGATTGTTGTATTTGTATATTTAATAATTGTAAAAAATGCAATGTTTTCAGGTTTTCAATTAAAGAGTATAATTAATTTTATCATATTTATAATATTCTTTATATTTTTATTTTTAGTTGCAATAAAAGAAGAAAAGAATGAATCACTAAAGAAAATTAATGAACAAACTACAAAGTATATAATTAAATATGAAAAGATAATAACAGATCAGGGTAAAAAAACTCATGAATTTAAAAATCAGTTAATGGTAATTAAAGGTTATGCTAAGAACAAGTCTCCAAAATTAATGGAATATTTAGATACTGTAATTGATGATACTAACAAATTAGAAAGTACATATTTAATTAGTCAGTTAAATAAGTTTCCAGATGGTGGAATAAAAGGTCTTTTATATTACAAACTATATGAAATGGAAGATTCAAAGATTAAATATTCTATTTATTGTGAAGAGTCTGCAAAGAAGAAAATTAATAGGCTAAAAGTAACTCAAATGAATGATATAACAAAAATTTTAGGTGTTATGTTAGATAATGCAATAGATGCGACTAAAAAAGCTAAGAAAAAAGAAATTAATATATCATTATGTTCTATGAAGGGCAATTCATGTATTACTGTTGAAAATACATATTTGGGTAATATTAACAAAGATAAGATAGGAACAGGTTATACTACTAAAGGTAAGGGGCATGGATTTGGATTACAACTTACAAAAGACATTATAAAGAATAATAAATACTTAAAATATGAATTTTCTGTCGTAGATAATATGGTTGTTTCAAAATTATTTATAAGTACGACAACTAAAAATTAGAATGTTAAATAAAAAATTGTATAGATAAAACTATACAATTTTTAATTATTTATAAATAATTTGATTTTCATTTAAATTTAAATATTTTATTTTTCAATTAAACATTTAGGCATTTTAGGTTCGTCAAACCAGATGCTAACACACCCAATAGTTCCAGTAGCAGCAACAAATGCCCCGAAAGATGCAATAATAGAAAGTATTAAAGTTTTCATATATACATTACCTCCTTTACAAATTTATTCACACATATTAATTTATGTTTGAACCAAAGTTTTTATAATTATTATAAGGTAATTTAAATATCTTATAAGTTAAAGGTAATATAAGTAAACATTCTATTAGAATACTTAATAACATAGCATTAATAATTACCTTGTTTGATATTATAATTGAAATTATAAAATAAGTAGTTGTTACTAAAATAGATAATAGTTTAAATATTTTTCTTTTCTTCTTTTTTACTATTGGCCTTTTTACAGTGTCCGCTGGAGCAAATAAAATCTCTATAATTATAAATGCCATATAAATACACGGAATTATACTTTTAGGTATTGTTAATATTTTAAGTAGGTATGCACTTAGTAAAAATATAGCAGAAGACATTATTAAACAAATGAATCCAGTAGGAGCATGCATACCAAATGCAAACATTCTAATAATGTTGAAAAATATTAATAGTAATATTAATTCTTTAAATATTCCAAATATAAATGATAAAGAAAATATAATTATACTTTTTTCTAAAGTAATATATAGAGCTTCAACACCATACATAATAATATCTATTTTATCACTATTATAATCAGAATATTGTTTAATTAAATTTTTTCTAATTTTATTTAACACTCTCTTTTTCATATTCACTACCTTACGGTATGAATTTTATCAAAAAAATCGAATAATAATATATTTTATTGTTAAAAGGTAAATAATTTTTATTTAAAAGAGTAAAAATATAATAAAATTGTTAATTTTTTCTTTACAATTAAAAAAATATGCATTTTAAAATAAAAAAAGAATTTTTGGCAAATTTTAATTTATTATTAAATACGCACTTCTGCAGAATATGTCGCATTTTGAAGGACGATAGTTTAACACAACTCTAGATAAAAGTGTTATATTGGAAGTGTAATCGATATGGAAGTGAGGTGTATGATGATGCGCGTAGGTAAAATAAAGTGGTTCAACAATGAAAAAGGCTACGGTTTTATTGAAGGTAATGAAAAAGAAGATATTTTTGTTCATTATTCTGCAATTAAGCAAGAAGGTTATAAGACTTTATCAGAAGGCCAAGAAGTTGAATATGAATTACTTGAAACAGAAAAAGGTTTACAAGCAATCAATGTAAAAGAAGTATCAAATGCTACTATCAAATAGTAGTTTTTTTCTACTAACTATGCTATAATTTAGATAGGGAGGATTGATATCATGAAATATAAAATCAGAGGAGAAAAAGTAGAGATAACAGATTCTATAAGAAACTATATTGAAGAAAAAATAGATAAGTTAAATAAATATTTCAGTCAAGATGATGATTTAAATGTTAGTGTGGTAATTAAGGTTCGTGGAAAAGAACAAAAGATTGAAATAACAATACCAACAGCACGTTTTACATTAAGAAGTGAAGAATCTCATTCTGATTTGTATGCTGCAATTGATCTTACAGTAGACAAACTAGAAAGACAAATTAGAAAGAATAAAACAAAAATAAATTCTAAAATCAAAAAAAATTTAATTCAAAACTTTGAACTTGATTTAGAAGATAAATTCGAAGAAGATGAAGAAATAATAAAAAGAAAAAAGGTTGAAATGAAACCTATGGATGAAGAAGAAGCTATGCTTCAAATGGATATGCTTGGACATGAGTTCTTCGTATTTAAAAATACAGATACTGACACAGTTTGCGTAATGTATAAACGTAAAGATGGAAATTATGGTATTTTAGAGACAAAATAAATATACTTTTATTAGAAAATAATTAATATTACTTTAATTATTTTCTTTTTTTTGCTACAATATTCCTTAAGGAGATGATTAATAATGTTCAAGTTTTTAAAGAAAATTTTTGACCATGAATCTAAAGAATTAGATAGATTTAAACTAATTGCAAATGAAGTTTTTGAATTAGATGAAAAGTATAAAAAAATGACTGATAAACAGTTACAAGGATGTACTAAAAAATTAAAAGAAAGATTAAAAAAAGGTGAAACTTTAGATGATTTAATACCAGATGCTTTTGCACTTGTAAGAGAGTCTAGTTATAGAGTAATTGGAGAAAAACCTTTTTATACACAAGTTTTAGGAGCTCTTGCTATTCATTTTGGTAATATAGCTGAGATGAAAACTGGTGAAGGTAAAACCTTAACTTGTGTTATGCCAGCTTATTTAAATGCTTTAACTGGTGAAGGTGTACACGTTGTAACAGTAAATGAGTACTTAGCAACTCGTGATGCTAACTGGATGGGTAAAATATTTGAGTTTTTAGGAATGAGTGTAGGTATTAATTTAAGAGAGTTATCATCTAGTGAAAAACAAGATGCTTATAATTGTGACATATTATATTCTACAAATAATGAATTAGGATTTGATTATTTAAGAGATAACATGGTAGTTAAGGCATCAGATAGAGTACAAAGACCATTAAATTTTGCAATAGTAGATGAAGTAGACTCTTTATTAATAGATGAGGCAAGAACTCCTTTAATTATTTCTGGTGGAAAAATGAAGTCTGCTAATTTATATAAAGATGCTGATAGTTTTGTTAAAACATTGCATGAAAATGAAGATTATACTATTGATGAAAAAACAAAAGATATAACTTTAACAGATCAAGGAACAGCAAAGGGAGAAAAATATTTTAGATTAAATAATTTATATGATTTAAATCATACAGCGCTTGTTCATCATATTAACCAAGCTTTAAAAGCAAACTATACTATGCATGATGATATTGATTATGTTGTTCAAGATGGTAAGGTTGTAATAGTTGACCAATTTACAGGAAGACTTATGCCTGGTAGAGCTTTTTCTGATGGATTACATCAAGCAATAGAAGCAAAAGAAAATGTTGAAATACAAGAAGAAACAAAGACTTTAGCAACAATTACATTCCAAAATTACTTTAGAATGTATAAAAAATTATCTGGTATGACAGGTACTGCTAAAACAGAAGAAGAAGAATTTAGAAATATATATAATATGTATGTTATAGAAATTCCTACTAATTTACCTGTAATTAGGGTAGATGCTGCAGATTTAATTTATTCAACAAAAGAGGAAAAATATAAAGCCATTATAGATGAAATAAAAAGAAGACATGAAACAGGTCAACCTATTTTAGTTGGTACAATTGCCATTGAGACAAATGAACTTATTAGTTCTATGTTAAAAAAAGCACATATTAAACATGAAGTTTTAAACGCTAAGAACCATGAAAGAGAAGCTGAAATAATAGCAAAAGCAGGTGAAAAAGGCTCTGTTACAATTGCAACAAACATGGCTGGACGTGGTACAGATATTAAACTAGGTGAGGGAGTAAAAGAACTAGGCGGTTTATGTGTTATTGGTACTGAAAGACATGAATCAAGACGTATAGATAATCAGTTAAGAGGACGTTCAGGACGTCAAGGAGATCCAGGATATAGTCAGTTCTTTGTATCATTTGAAGATGAATTAATGGTTAGATTTGGAACAGATAGATTTAAGTCTATTCTCGAAATGGCTGGTTTAGATAGTACTCGTAACATGAGAAGTAAGACTATAACAAGATCTGTTGAAACTGCTCAAAAGAGAGTTGAAGGTAACAACTTTGATTCTCGTAAACACTTATTACAATATGATGATGTTATGGGAAAACATCGTGAAATAATGTATGCTAAAAGAAATGAAATATTAGATAATGATAATGTTCATGATATAGTTTTAAATACTATGCATTCTCACATTGATATATTAATAAGAAAACATATTAATGAAAAAGGTACTATTAATGAACCTGAATGTAATGAAATTGTTGAATATGTAAATGAAAATTTAATTAATAAAAGTAATTTAAAATTATCTGAAATACTAAATAAAGAACCTTCTGAGGTAATAGAAACAATTTATGAAAAAGTTGTAAAAGAGTATGAAGATAAAATAAGTGAATTACCAGTAGAAATTCAAAATGAATTTGAAAAAGCAATTAGTTTACAAGTAATTGATAATTACTGGATGGAACATATTAATACTATGGATCATTTAAGAGAAGGTGTTTACTTAAGAGGATATGCTAATGAAGACCCATTACAAGCATATATAAGAGAAGGTTTTGAATTATTTGATACAATGCTTGATAAGATAGAAAAAGATATAACAATGTACTTATTAAAAGCTGAAATAAGACAAAATTTAGAGGTTAAACAAGTAAAAGGTAATGCTAACTCTGGAGCAGAAAAGGTGTCTAAAAATAAGGGAAAAACAGTAAAAAAGATAGGTAGAAATGAGCCTTGTCCATGTGGCTCAGGCAAGAAATATAAGCAGTGCTGTGGCAAATAAGCTCGCAAACCCGTATAAAATAAGGGGAAACGCGAGTTTTTTCTTTGCTAAAAAATTGCGAAAAATCATGAAAATTTCACTTTAGATACCTTTTAGATACCTTTTCATAGGTGTTTTTGAAAACTAATAAGTATGATATAATTAATAAAGGAGTGGTAACATGGAAAA
>JALEND010000035.1 GCA_022768045.1 Mycoplasmatota bacterium
AAGTAATATTATAATCGCAATAAGAATTATTATAAATGTTATATTAGGTTTTCTTTTTTTATATAAAAGTTCATTTTGTGTTACAGGATCTATTATTACAGTATTATTAACCGCTCCATCATATAAATCATTTAAATCTATTTTCCTTGTAACATCATCTATATCATCAAGTTTATTTTCATCATTTTCTTCTTCAATAACATCCGTCTTTTCTATATCTTTGTTTTCTTTATCCATATAAGCGTTCCTCCTATAATAATATTACCATATAATTTTATTTTTAAAAATATTACTTCTTAATTTCTCCTATTTTTTCTCCATATTTTACATTTACTTCTATATTTTTCTTAGATTTATTTAATATGTTTCTATTAATTTTTATAGTATCTTTTTCAAATATTAGTATACAAGTAGAACCTCCATAAGAAAAATATCCAGCTTCTTCCTTCATTTTAAAACTTTTCTTATTATAATTATTTATTTTTCCAACCAGAAGCGCACCAACTTGCATATAAATTACTTTACCAAACCTTTTTGTCTTAAGAACACTATACTCTCTTGTATTTTCTTTAAAAACTTCATACTTATCATAAACAATTGGATTAACAGTATGAAACTTACCCTTAATCTTTTTATTATATAGCATTTTTCCATCATCAAAATAATGATATCTATGATAATTACTAGGTGTTAATCTAAATATAATTAAATCACCATTAGCATACTTTTTTGCAAGTTTATCATCATCTAAAATAGAAGATAAGCTATACAAACTATTTTTAACGTTAAATAATAAATCATCAGTTATTTTATAATGAGTAACATATGAATCACAAGGTGAAGACAAACTGTTTTTATTATCATCAAATACTCTTTTTTCTACTTTTACTTTTCTAGTAAAAAAGTCATTAAAACTAGTATACTTTTTATCTTCATATTCACTCATATCAATATTATTACTTTTTATAAATTTCTTTATCATAACACAAGATAACTTTGTATCCATAAACCATCCTACAACCTTAGATACAAAAGAATTTATAAATATTAGTTTTAAAAATATTCTACCTAACCTTGTATTATATAAAAAAAGTAATCCCTTATTTGGATTATTTTTCATTAATGTTTCACCGAGAATATAATTGCTATACCAACAACTGCTAGTATAGAACAAATTACATACCAATACTCAGATGGTTTTTTTAATTTAAAGTTAGATACAAATAAAACCGCAACTATGAACATAACCCAAGGATATGCTAAGTTAAAAGCCTTTGCTGAAATTAAAAACTTCAAGAAATAAATTAATGGTAATATAATTGCTACGTTAGTAACAGGTAATCCATAATAATAATCATCCTTTTTATTTTTTAAGAAGCTCTTTTTTTCTAACGTTAAAACATTAAAATAAGCTAGTCTTATAACAGCACATATACCATATAATATGTATATTGCAATATCAAACTTCTTAGTAAATCCCATACAAATACCAAGTACTATTGGAAATACTCCATAACATACAACATCACAAAGAGAATCAATTTGTACTCCAAAATTCTTCTCACTATCATTTCTTTTTACACTTCTTGCAACTGCTCCATCAAACAAGTCACAAATACCAGATAATATTAAACATACAAAAGCTAAAGAAATATTTCCCATAAATGCTTCATAAATTCCAAATACAGAAAATGAAAGGCCTAAATAAGTTAATATAACTGATACATTATAATATCCTATAAACATAATTACTACTCCTTAATACATATTCTTATAAACTAATTATAACATAAGAATAAAAATAATAAAATAAAAAAGAAGAAATTAATCTTCTTTTTTACCTTCTGGTTTCATCATAGGAAATAACACAACATCTCTAATAGATGGTTGATTATAAATTAGCATCATTAATCTATCTATTCCAAATCCTAATCCTGAAATAGGTGGCATACCTTGTTCCATAGAAAGTAAGAAATCATAATCCATATCCATTGTTTCATCATCACCTAATGCCTTAGCTTTTAACTGAGCTTCAAAAGCCTCTTTTTGAGTCTTAGGATTTACTAATTCTGAATATGCTTTACAAAGCTCTGAACCTGCTGCTACAACTTGGAACATATCAACTGTTCTATTATCATTATCATTTCTTCTAGTAAGAGGCATCATAACAGCTGGATAATTATATATAATAGTTGGTTCTACTATATTAGCTCTAATCTTCTTTTTATATACAAAGTCAATTACTTGAGTAACAGACTTATACTCTTCTAAATCCTCTAATGTAAATAATTTCTTAGAAGTAATCTTTTCTTTTAAAACATCAACGTCATCAACATCTAAAAAGTCAAAACCAAATAAATCTCTCATTGTTTCTACATAATTTATTCTAGTCCATTTTTCCTTAGAAAAATCGATTGTATTACCTTGGTACTCTAAAGTCTCAGTACC
The DNA here is from genome assembly GCA_022768045.1 of Mycoplasmatota bacterium. Taxonomy (GTDB): domain Bacteria; phylum Bacillota_I; class Bacilli_A; order RF39; family UBA660; genus Aphodocola. The sequence continues at coordinate 2,449 of JALEND010000035.1, forward strand.
AACTAACTCATTTAACATAGACTTAATAAACTTTTTATAGAAGGTAATAGTATCCTCAAAATTCCAGTAAGAAACATACCATTCTACCTGAGTAAACTCTTGTAAGTGCTGTGGATCCATTCCCTCGTTTCTAAAACACTTAGCAACTTCATAAACCCTGTCATAACCAGCTGCTATACATTGTTTTAAATATGTTTCTGGAGCTATTCTTAAGTTACAATCTAAATCAAGAGCATTATGATGAGTGAAAAATGGCTTAGCAGATGCTCCTGATACAGCAGTTTGAAGTATTGGAGTTTCAACCTCTAAAAATCCGTTTTCTCCTAAGAACTTATGTATAAAAGCATACATCTTACTTCTTCCTAAAAATACACGTCTAGATTCTTCATTTGATATTAAATCAACATATCTTTGACGATACTTTAACTCTGGATCATTAAGTCCATGAAACTTATCAGGAAGAGGTCTTAATGCTTTACCTAAAAATTCAAATGAATTAACTCTTAAAGTTTTCTCACCTGTTTGAGTAGTAAACATTTCACCTGTTGCACCAATAAAATCTCCAGTATCAATTAACTTCTTAAAGAACTGATATTTATCTTCTCCTACTATATCAACTCTAAGTTCTAACTGAATAGACCCTTCTAAATCTCTAATTCTTATAAAACTTAACTTACCCATCTTTCTAGCAAAAACTATTCTACCTGCTAAAGAAACACCTGCTGTATTATCTTCTAATAAAGAGGCTTCTTTTAATGTATGAGTTCTTTCAAACTTTTCAGGATAAGGATTACATACCTTACTTATTTGTTCTAACTTTTCTCTTCTAACTAATTCTTGTTCACTTGCGTTTTTCATATATTCTACTCCCCTCGCTTGTAATATTATATCATAATTTTTTATATTTAAAAGAATTATTTGCTACTAGTACATTTATAACCAGATTTTTTTAAGTTTTGAATCAACTTATCATAAGTAGTTGTTGATTTAAAATTAACATAACTAATAGGCGTTATCTTATCATCATTTTTATCTACCTTCTTAAAGTCTATCTTAGTAAAATCATAATAACTAAAAACACTTATTTGATTATCACTTATTTCATATGTATGAGTAAAGCCTTCCATACCATTAGAATTTACTATAACTGGTATTTTCTCTTCTTTTATTACATTAATTTGATTTTTAAACTCATCAGTTTTAGCTGTATAAGTATATGTTCCATGTATATAAGTTATATTATTTGATCTATGTGAAACTAAATACTCATCATGCATTTTATAACCAACATCAGTTGCATCAAATGAGCAGCTGACCTTACTTTCTTTATTAGTATTATAAAGTATAACAGCTATAAATATTATAAAAACAAGTGCTATTATACTTAATAAAACAAACTTAGTATTTAACTTACTAAAATCTATTTTTAAACTATTATTATTTTTATCTTTGCTTTCATTTTCCTTAGCATCTTCACTTTTTTTCATACAAAAATTATTACTTATTGGTACATTTTTCTCTTCTATAGCACTATTATTTAATGTTTTAATACTAGGTGTAATATCTTCTTTATTTATCATATCATCTTTTAAGTCTTTAATATTATTAACACTAGTATCTAGCATTTCTTCATCTAAAGCATTATCTCTTATTAAAGAATCTATCATGTTTTCTTTTATATCATTATTTTTATTTTCTAATACATTATCATCTTTATCAGTAAAAACAGGAACCACTACCTTATCATTTCCATCAGAAAACACTGGTTTTTCTCTTTTTACCTTTTCTTCATCTAAAGACTCCCCAAATAAATCTTCTAAGGCCTTTTCAACATCACTTTTATTATCCATAACAAGCCTCCTATTATCAATATAAGTATATCAAAAACATAAAAAAAAGAAAAGGCTTATTTATTTACTTCATTATTCTTTATTATAAATAAGCTGTTTCCTTTTAAAAACGCATAAAATATATCTTCTACATATAAATTCTTATTTCTTAATGTATCTAAAAGCCACTTTTTACTTTTATTTACGTTATACAAATTACCAAACTCCACCTTACCATCTAATATTATAGGAAGAGGATATACGTTTTTATCCTTATCATTTTTTTTAAAAACAGATAATTTACCATTAGTTTCTAAAATGGCATAATCAACTTCATCAATTGACCTAACATCCTTTTCTCTTAATTGTAATAATAAGTCATCTAAAGTATATTTTTGATCAACCATGTTCTTAAAATTTATTATTCCCTTTTTTATAATCACTGATGGCCTTCCGTCTACTAAGTTTCTAAACTTATTACTCTTAAGTGATAATTTTGCAATTATTAGCTGGAGCAAAACAAGTACTAAAACAGGTAATAAATGAAGGACAAAATCAGTTTTCTTTTCTAAAGCAAGAGCAACAAGTTCTGCAATAAGTATAAACACAACAAGATCAAACGTTCCAAGCTGACCTACCTCTCTTTTTCCCATTATCCTAAATATAATTGCAACTAAAATATATATAATAATGGTTTTAATAATAATATCTATCATAAAGTATCATCTCCGTTATTATTATGATTTATTCATAAATTAATATTCAAAATAATAAGATAAATTAGAGGTGTAATATGAAAAAATGTTTATTAGGCTTTTTATATACTTTTTTATTTTTAGTAGTGGGATGTTTTATTAGTACATTATTATATTACTTTAATATTTTAAATGATAAAGCAAATACTATATTTTTATACATAATAATTATATTAGCTAGTATAATAGGTTCGGTAAAATTCAGTAGGCACTTAAAATATAGAGGTATTATAAATGGATTAATTTTTTATTTTATATGCGCTATATTATTTATAATATCCTCTGTTATTATATTTAAAAGTCATTTTGGAATAAAAAACTTAGTTTATTACCTAGTAATGTTACTTTCATCTGTTTTAGGTGGAATAATAGGTAAAAATAAAGAAGAAATAGACGAGTAACTCGTCTATTTCTCATTTCTATACTTACTAATAAAATCTTTTTTATACTCATCAAACCTATCTTCTTTGATAGACTGTCTTATTTCTTCCATTTCTTTAATTAAAAATCTAATGTTATGAATAGATAAAAGTCTACCACCATTTACCTCTCCTGCTGTAATTAAATGTCTAACATATGCCTTCGTAAAATTCTTACAAGTATAACAATCACATGTATCATCAAGAGGTGTAAAATCTTCCTTATACTTAGCATTTTTAATATTTATTCTACCATGTCTTGTAAATAAATTACCATGCCTTGCTAATCTAGTTGGAAGAACACAATCAAACATATCAATTCCACGAGACACTCCTTCAAGTAAGTCAATTGGCTCTCCAACACCCATTAAATATCTAGGCTTATCCTTTGGAAGATATTTAGTTGCATAAATAATCATGTTATACATAATATCTTTTGGTTCTCCAACTGATGTACCCCCTATTGAATATCCATCAAAATCCATTTCAGCTGTTTTAATAGCACTCTTTTTTCTTTGATCAGGAAACTCTCCACCTTGTACTATACCAAATAAAGACTGATTAGGATTATTAAAAACATCTTTACCTCGTTTTGCCCAACGAAGAGTTCTATCAACTGATTTTTCTACATAACTTCTAGTTGCTGGATAAGGAATGCACTCATCAAAACTCATCGCTATATCAGAATCTAACTTATTTTGTATTTCAATTGATTTTTCTGGTGTTAAAAATAAGTTCTTACCATCAATATGACTCTTAAACTTAACTCCTTCTTCTGTTATATCCTTTGGTTTTGCAAGTGAAAATACCTGAAAGCCTCCAGAATCAGTAAGTGTTGGTCCATCATAATTCATGAACTTATTAAGTCCTCCTGCTTTATTTACAATATCTTCACCAGGTCTTAACCATAAATGATAGGTATTTGAAAGTACAACAGCACTACCACATGCTTTTAATTCTTCTGGCATTAAAGTCTTAACATTTGCAAGTGTTCCAACTGGCATAAATAAAGGAGTTTCATAATCCCCGTGATTAGTATGTAATATACCTAGTCTAACATTTTCATCACCATTATTATTTTTTATTAATTCATACTTAATTTTTGACATAATATCACCTTTTCTAAGTATAACAAAAATAACAAAAGAAAGCTACCTAATAATGGTAGCTTAATTACTTTTTATCATTTTCCCCCTTTCCATTATTTCATTTAATATTTTTAAATCTTTAAACCGAAAATAATACCATAATCATTCATAATATTAAATATACTGACAAGCAAAACCTTATGCTATTTATTTTAAAAATTGTCCGGACTAGTAATTAAAATAAAAAAGCATTGATTAACAGTAATCCGCATCCATGGGATTATAATAATCAATACCGTATATATTTCGTTCTTAATTGTCACCTTAATGATAATATTTTTTTCTTTCATTAGTCAATATAATTAATATCTAAATTTTCCGTTTTACAAATACCATTATTGTAACAATATTTTATTTCAATTTTCATATCTTTTTTAAATGTATTCGCCGTTGATTGAAGGAATGCATCCGACTCATATAGTTCTCCACCATCAAAATTTTCTTCAATAAAATACTTTTCAAGTTCATGAGATAAATTTGATTTTTTCAAAGGTGTCATTTCATTCGTAAGTAATGATATATTTTTAAATTTTAAATTTATTGAATAAGAACTTACATCATTATAATTTTTTAGTTTATTTACTAATTTAAAATTTTTAATCAAAAGACTTTTTTTATTATTTTCACCATAATAAACTTTTCCTGTTTCAAAAGCAAAATGCTCTGATGAACCTGTAAATCTATATGTATAATTATCATCATGACTATATCCATAATCGTTTTTAAATTCAATATTTTCATTTGAAACATTACTACAACCATTTAACATTAAAATGCAAAAGGCACAAATAAATAATAATATCCTTTTCATTAATTTCATCTCCTTTCAGTTTTTTAAAAGGAAGAATTTATCCTTAAAATAAATACTGTCTCTTAAATAACACATATATTTAAAGTGTAATATATTGATATTTAAAAGTCAATTTAATATCATTTATTTTATTAAAAATAATAAAGCATCTAATCTTAATTGTGGTATAATGTAAGAGGAGGAAAAAGTATGAAAAAAAAATATTTTATCATCTTAACAATAATCATCATTATCATATTTGGAATCATTATTTTTAGCAATTTACTATCGAATCCAAAAATAAAGAAAAAAAATGTAGACGAAAAAAAATATAGTGAATTAAACATAGTATCCGAATATAATGAATATGTAGTAGTATTAAACAATAGCAGTAGTGAGATGGATACATTTGAAGTTTTTAAAAATACTGAACGTGACTTATACAAAAAAGTTTTTTCACTACCAGAAGAATTTAATTTAGAAAAACGCTTTATATGCTGGAATGATAATAAATTATACATTATTAAAGATGGAGCTAGAGCCTATGATTTATCAACAGGGAAAAGAATTTACACTGGAGATTTAAATAA
>JALEND010000079.1 GCA_022768045.1 Mycoplasmatota bacterium
GTTTGTATTTATGCTAATAGTAATTGGTTTAAAAATTATATGGACCTATCACAATTAACTAAATATGATAAATGGGTAGCTAACTGGGGAACATCTAGGCCTAGTAGCCCAGCTGGTGGTTTATGGCAATTTGGAGGAGAAACTAATCGTATTAGAACTAATAAAGTTGCTGGTATGACAGTAGATCAAAATTATGCTTTTTATGATTACCCAGCTATTATGAAACAAAAAGGTATAAATGGTTTTAATGCTAGTGAAAATGTTAAACCTCAAGAACCAGTTACACCCGCGCCACAACCAACACCAGCTCCTAGCAATGACACAATTTATATAGTTAAATCTGGAGATACATTAAGTGGTATTGCTTCTAAATATGGTACAACATATCAAACTTTAGCAGCTTACAATAATATAAGTAACCCTAATCTTATATATGTAGGCCAACAAATTAAAATACCTGGTAATGGTACAACTACAAATACAACTACAAATAATAGTAAAACATATACTGTTAAAAGTGGAGATACATTAAGTGGTATTGCTTCTAAATATGGCACTACTTGGCAAAAAATCTACAATGATAATAAATCTGTTATTGGTAGTAACCCTAATTTAATTAAACCAGGACAAGTATTAACTATAAAATAAAAAGAAGGTTTCCGACATATTTGTCGGTTACCTTTCTTTTTTTTTGCACTATTTTACTTATGGCTTTTGTTTATGATAAACTTATTGTGTCAATTCCTCTGTACCAATATCATTCAAAAGACTTCTTCCCTTTTCATCAGGCATAGTATACCTTTGATTTAAGTACCTAAGTGCCGCACCAAGTTCCCCTTGAGGTCCACCGTATTGACTAATAATTGCCTTAGCCATTTTTAAATCCTTTTTTCTTATATTTATAGGATATTGTAATTTTTTAGAATACTTCCACATATTATCACCTACATATTCCATGGCCAAGGATTATCTATCCAAGACCAAGGTGTTTTATTTAAACCATTGCTATCAGATAAATTAAGCGCACCATATTTCCTTTCATAATTAGCTGTTAACTTACTTGCTTTTTCATTATACTTATTAAATAAGTTAATTAAATCTTTATCACCTGGATTAACATCTAGGTATAAGTTTAAATCATGAGCTGCAAAAGCATATTTTTGAATTTCAAATAATTCTTTTTCTCTTTCATTAGTAATAAATGGTTCTATATATGTCATATTTTTATAAGGCATATATTCATTTCTCATCATATTTCCTTTTAGAAAACCTTCTTCAGAACCATACAATTTATTATTGTAGCTAGTAGTATTATTTGAAATATCTCCCATAGATGATGTAGCTGGCATCATAAATGTTCTTAAAAATGTATCTTCCATTAAAAAACTAGGATAAACTTCATTCATTTTTCTACCTCCTAGCCTATTATATACATCTATATTTCATTTTGTATGGGCTTATGACAAATAAAAATAGATTAAAATTAATTAATCTATTTAGCTTCATCATACTCATCATATATGTTACCAAGTATTTCTTCAACTGCATCTTCAAGTGTTACAATACCAATAAATTTTTTATCTTTCATAACTATTGCCATTTGAATATGATCCTTTTGCATAGATGCAAAAACATCATCTATTTTTTCATCATAATTAAACTTTTTAACACCAAACAATAATTTTTTTAAATTAAAATCATCATTATCTTTTTTATACATTATATAATCTTTAACGTTAAAAATACCAATTATATTATTTGTATCACCTTCATATACAGGATATCTAGTAAACTTTGCCTTCTTTAATTTTCTAATTAAAGAACCAAATTTGCAATTAACGTTTAATAACTCACAGTTCTCTTTTGGTGTCATTACCTTATCTACTGTAGTATCATTAAACTGAAATATATTAAATATATATTCTTGCTCTTTTTTTTCAATTATTCCATCCCTTGTTCCTGTTAAAATTATTCTCTTTATATCTTCCTCTGTAAAATCTTCTTCTTTTTCTTCTATCTTAAATACCTTACATATAAAGTTAGTTGATAATGAAAGTAATTTTATTAATGGGAAAAAGATAATCTGCATAATTTTTATTAAATTAACAGAAAAACTTGCTACATTAAAAGGATATGCAAGTGCTATTTTCTTAGGCACTAATTCACCAAATACTAATGTAAAATATGATAGTATTATTGTTATAACAACCATTAAAAATCCACTTGTAAAATTATGACTTATTATTATAAATCCAGTACTCATTATTTTATCTACAAAAGTAGATGCTGCAAATGCACTAGACAAAAAACCAGCTAACGTTATGCCTACTTGTATTGTAGATAAAAAATTACTTGGATCTTCCAAAATCTTTCTAATTTTTTTTGCATTTCTTTTCCTTTTTCTAACCATTTTATCTAACTCGAACTTTTCAATTGATAAAAAGGCAAGTTCACTAGCTGACAAAACGCCATTTATTAAAATTAAAATTATTAAAATTAAAATACTAAATATCATCTATAACACCTCTAATATAATTTTATCATATTTAACATAATAATTAAATATTACTTTTTATTTGATTTCATCATAAAATTTTAAAAAAAATAATTTTTTATTCAAAGACTATTGACATAATATCAAAAATAAGTATAATTAATAATGCCTACTGAGTGCAGGTGTAGTTTAATGGTAGAACCCAAGCCTTCCAAGCTTGATACGGGAGTTCGATTCTCCTCACCTGCTCCATTTGAAATCAACTTACGGACTTAAAAGTTCGTGAGTTTTTATTTTATATAAAACTTTAAAAGTTCTCTTTTCTTACGATAAGAGTGAAGTATACCATTCAAGTTATTCAAAAGAAGAAATGAATTACTATCTAGAAATAGCAAATAAATATGGTTTATTAATAAATGGTGGTAGTGATTTTCATGGAAAAACCGTTAAACCAGATATTGAATTAGGTACTGGTAAAGATAATAATATTAGAATTAAAAAATTATCATTGCTAGACAAATTACATAAGTAGTATTTAAAAAAAATTATATATTATTATTTTTATAAAAAAATTCCATAACAACAAGCGATATGGACTCTTTTAATATATGAAGAAAGCTAATGATTATCAAACGTTTTACTTGCTACTAAACCCAGTTGTTGAAACCTTTCTATTTATTTTATCTTTTCTTTCTGTAGGTGCTAAGTTTTTTCTTCTTTTTTTAAATTTTTCATAATTAAATGGTGCTATGTTTGCGTCTTTATATACATTTACGTTATTGGTATTTTTAGGATTTATTTGATTTAAAAGTAATAAGGCTTCAATTTTTGATATCTCACCCACATATTCTACCTCTTCATTTAAGGGTACGATGTTTTTTAAATATGGTACATCAGATAAAGTTTGTGTTTTTTCTGCAACAAATCCTGTAAATATTTCTCTATATTTTTCCTTACCATCTTCAGTTACCTTTTCAAAAATATATTTATGATCTGTAGTACCGATAAAAATCATATTACTTTCAGCAACTACCAAATTTGCAATTACTAAATCATCTGTGTTATACTCTTTTTTTCTGTAATCTTCTTTTGGCTTTAATTCATCAAAATCTTTTATGTAATCCATTACTTGAGATTCACGTAAGTTAAACATCTTACATACATCTTTCTTATAATTACAGCTGTCATAATATATTTTTGCTTCGTTATAGCTGCATTCATGAAAATATCTAGCTGATACTCTTAAGTTAGATGCAAGTTCATAATACTCATTTTCTTCATGCATATTTGGATCTTGATATACAATTATATATCTAGGCATGTTATGTTTTTCATATTCGATACTTGTTTTTTCATCAAGAGCCATTAGTTGCTTTATTAAATTTCTTGATGGATATCTATCAGCAGGCTCACTATATAGTATAAAAATCCTATCTTTTTCTAATTTTACCAAGTCCTCGTAGTTTTCTTTTATTATTTTTTGAGGTTCATATTTTCCAACAAAAAAAGAATCAATTATTGTTGGCATCATATAATATTTAATCAAATAAATCATCTCACATATTTCAATAGTAATAAGATTATAACACATATTATATTAAAATAATAGTATGCGTTTTTTATCTTACACATACTATTATTTATTTTACTTTATTCTAAGTTTTTCACCTGTATATATTTTATTTGCATTTTTAATATTATTTAAAGAAACTAATTTTGCAACCGTTGTATTATATTTTTTTGATATTTTAATTAAAGTATCCCCTTTTTTTACTATGTAATAGTTTGTGTTATTTTTATTAGAATTATTAGTACTATTTTTAATACTTGTTTTTATCTTAATTTTTTGACCTACGTATATTTTATTTGGATTTGATATATTATTAAGAGCAGCTATTTTTTGATAAGTTGTACCATATTTTTTTGCAATTAAAGATAATGTATCATTCTTTTTTACTACGTATATTATTTCGCTAACATTAGATTTATTATTATCATATACTTTGTTTTCACTATTTTTTTCATATCCGTTTTTCCCTAATTTTTTAATTATATCTGGTAGGTTTACATAACAATAATTTTGATCACATATAACGCCAGCTACTTTATTCGACCTTAAATAATTTGTTTCTCCACCAAATTGCCACATTGGAAAATCCTTTTGCTCTATTTTAGACCATCTAGCAAACCAAAAACTATATCTTTTAGATAAAATATTGCCATTACACTTATTGTCATACCAATCTTTATTCATGTATATTCCAGCATAATATCCTCTACTTTCTAACTTTTTTAGTGCACTTTCTATTATTTTATCTACTTTTTCCTTACCAAGATTAGATAACAATTTATCTTCTACATCTATGTATATAGGATATTCAAACTTTTTATTCTTAAGACATGTATTTATTAAAATATCTACTTCTTCTTTAGCTTGTTCTTCATTAACAGCACGAGTCCACCAATAAACTCCAACGTCTAAATTACTTTTTTTAGCCTTTAAATAGTTATTTTCAAACGAATCATCTTTTTTATTACCATACATTGCTCTTATAATGGTAAATTTAACTCCTTCTTTTTTAGCCAAATCTAAGTTCATGTTTTTTTGATATTTTGATATATCTATACCAAATACTTTTTCTATAATACTCACTCCTTTACCTTTTTTAAGGTATTTACTGCACTTTCTGTTAATATTTCTAGTTCTACCTTGCTTATTTTTATATTCTTTGAATTAATCCATTCCTGTGCTTTTTCTAGTGCCTTTTCTTTTTTATCAGTACAAGGTTTATCTTTACAAGTTTGTTCAACGTATTTAACAGTTTCTAATACTATTTCCTTTTTCATTTTATCTTCTATGTATTCTTTATAAATAGTTTTAATTCTAACGCCTAAATAGCTTATAACTCCAGTAATTATTGTTATTAGTATTTCTATTAAGTTATTACTTAAAATATTTATAATTTCATTCATCTAAACACCTCTTTTATTTAAAGATGCATCTTCATTATTATATTATTCATTAAAAAAAATATAGGATGTTTTATCTCCTATATTATTCATTTAAATTATTTCTAATTTTAATAATAGTATTATACATTTTTTCTTTGTTGTAGCTTATTAAACTATCTTCTAACTCACTTAGGAAAAAGTTAATACTTTCTAAAATTAATTTTTTTACTGTTTTATCTAGCTTAGAATTTTTTATCATATTTATGTATTTTTTTATTTCAAACTCGTCAAACTTAGGTACTTTTTGTATATCATTTTGAACTAAAACATCATACACAGCATCTATTATTATCTTTAATTTTTTCTTATCATATTTATCTAAAAACTTGCACACGCTTTTTTCAAAGTTAATACTTAAATTACTTTGTTTTGACCTAATTAAAAGTTTATCATTTACTTGCCAGTTTAATAATCTATGTTGTCTTATTCCTGAATCTATACTTTTAACAACTATTCTTTCATCTTGGTTTAATAAAACACCTACTATACTTTGTTCTGGAATAATATTTATAATCTTATTTCTTATTTTTTCATACTTACTAGATTTATATAAGTTGTAGCTTAATCCTGGCCCATCAAAACTATATACACTATCTATTAAGTTTTTAAATAAATAGTTTTCGTTCATCGCACTAAAAACTGCTAATAATCCACCCTTAGAATGACCAGTTACTATGCACTTTTTTCTATACTTAACTAAAGCCTTTCTTAAATACTTACAAGCTAATTTTTCTGATGGTATTACATCTTTATAAGATAAGTCAAAGTCCTCTTTAAATCCACATAAATTACTATCAGTACCCTCAAATGATATTATCATAATATCATCTAATAAAATTGTTAATGCTCCAAACTGGTAATCATATCCTTTTTTATAAGTATAATCTTTTATTTTAATATTTTCATAACGTTTCTTATTTTTTATAGTTTTTAAAACACTAATTTTATCATCTTTTTCATTTAATAAAATTAAATCATCTATCTTATATTTTAATATCATTTTTTTATTAATAAATAAATTATCATATCTCAAATATGGAAACAAGGAAAATATTAAAATATCTAATTCATTAACTTTTAATGAATCAAAGTCAAAATTACCATATTTTTCTATATAATTTATAACATTTTTATTCATAACATCCTCCAAATATAAAGAAGACAAAAATAAATATCTTTATTAATCTTCTTCATCAAGTCTTGGTGTTAATATTTCATAACCATCTTTTGTTACTAAAATAGTATGTTCAAAATGCGCAGAAGGTCTTTTATCTATTGTCTTAATAGTCCAATTATCATCTTTCATATATATATCAGCACTACCTGAGTTAAGCATTGGCTCTATACAAATTACCATTCCTTCTTTTAGTCTTGGACCCTTACCTTTTTCACCATAGTTAGGTATATCTGGATCTTCATGCATGTCTAAACCTATACCATGACCACATAATTCTTTTACTATTCCTAAATTATATTTATTAGCACAAAGTTCAACAGCATTAGATATATCACCAATTCTATTTCCGGGCTTAACCATTTTAATACCTTCATATAAAGCTTCTTTAGTATGCTCTAATAAGTACTTTTTCTCATCATCAATTTCACCTACACTATATGTCCATGCAGCATCTCCCTGATATCCCTTATATCCTATTACAACATCTATTGAAATAATATCTCCATTTTTTAACTTTTCATTTCCTGGAATTCCATGAACAACAGTATCATTTACACTTGTACATAAGGTAGCTGGATACCCTTCATATCCAAGACAACTTGGTACAGCATCATTTTTCTTTATAAAATCATAACATAACTTATCTAACTCTTTTGTAGTAATTCCTTCTTTTATATATGGTTTTATAAATTTATGCATCTTAGATACTAATAATCCAGCATGTTTCATTAATTCAATTTCTCTTTTATCTTTTATAGTTATCATAATATACCTCTTTTTCAAATATTATTATACTACATTTTTTATAAATTTACATAACTTCTGTTTTTAAAGATTTAACAGGATCCTTTTTAGATGCTATTTTAGAAGGTATAACGCCTGATAAAATATTAATAAACATACTAACGATTATAAGTATTAAAGCGTTTTTTACTGATAAAGAAGCTATTTCATCAATATATAGTAAATTATATATAACTTTATTTATAATAAATATTAACACATAAGAAATACTTATTCCAAGAACACCAGAAAATAAACCCTCTATTAAAGTTTCAGACATAAAAAGCTTTAATATATCAAACCTGCTAGCGCCAATTGCTCTTAAAATACCTATTTCTTTTGTTCTTTCTAACACTGAAATATATGTAACTATAAAAATCATTATGCTAGAAACCACAAGTGAAATTGATACAAGTGCAATTAATATATAAGATATGGTGTTAACAATCTTAGTTGCAGAAGATAAAAAGAATTTTAAATAGTCAAAATAATATACTTTATACTTACCATTATTTTTACTATTATATTTTTTTACCTCATTTTCTATCTTGTCTTTAGCAGATATACTAGTTGGATAAATATTTATATAATCAGGATTATTTATATCTTTAACACCTATTTTTTTTAAATTATCATCATAGTTATTTATAACATTATCAAAGTAACTATTTGTAAAAACATTTATCTTTTTATTATTTATCTGCTCTTTTACTATCAAGCTATTATTAATGTTATTTATTACATAATTAGTTAAACTAGTTGTGTATCCTAAAAACGATTTTTCAGCACTGTTTTTATCTTTTATTTTTGCAACACCTACTATTTTTAAACTAGATGATTTACTTATTAAGTTTGTCATAAAATCATAATCATTTGCCTTATATACAAAAACATTATTCTCTTTTTGATAATAATCTTTATTTAAGACTAATTTATAAGAATGATTTATTACTTTATCATAATTAAAGTATATATTTTTATTGACTTTTTTATAAGTATTATATTCATCTTTATTAATTAAATTAAGTGAATATAAGGTAGATAAATCAACTGTGTTATCATTTTCTATAACAAGTAATAATTCATTATAATTACTAGGCATCCTGCCATTTAATAATTTATATTTATTAGTTGTTTTATTATCTGCTAATTCTTCTATAATATTCTGATTATTTAAGTCATCTACTTTTATAATATCATTTTGCACATCTTCATACAAATTTAAATCTAAATTATATGAGCACTTTATTAAGTTAGAATTTTTCTTAAATACTTTGTTATTTTCTAAGTACTTTTTAAATACTTTTAAACTATTTTTTTCATATGAGTAATCATTTTTTAAAGAATCATTTCTAATACATATTTTATTATTACCACAATTTATGTAATTGTCATAACCTGAATCATAATTATCTTCATTAACTTTTTTTATAACAATAGGATAATTTGAAAGAGTACTTTCTTCCACTTTTTTTATATAACTTGTAAAACCTTTAGAAATTGATAATATAAGTGCTATTCCTATTATCCCAATAGAACCTGCAAAAGAAACTATAAATGTCCTTTTTTTCTTAGTTAGAAGATTATCAAAAGAAAGTCTTATTAAACTTAACATACTTATTTTTTGTTTGTTATTATCCTTATTTATAAAATACTCGCTTTTATTAAATGGCTTTGAGTCATTTATTATTTTTCCATCTTTTAAATTTATAATTCTACTAGAATACTTTGATGCTAAATCTTTATTATGAGTTACCATTATAACTAGTTTATTTTTTGAAATCTTCTTTAATATCTCCATTATCTCAATACTTGTTTTAGAATCTAATGCACCTGTTGGTTCATCTGCTAATATTATATCAGGATTATTAACTAATGCACGAGCTATTGCAACACGCTGCATCTGTCCTCCAGATAATTCATTTATTCTTTTATTAATGTATTTATCTAATCCTACTTGTCTTAAAATTCTAATAGATGCGTTCCTTCTTTTTTTCTTACTTATACCAGATAAAGTAAGAGATAATTCAACGTTTTTTAAAACACTTAAGCTTGAAATTAAATTATAATTTTGAAATATAAATCCTACCCTATTATTTCTATAACAATCTAATTCTTTATCACTATATGAACTTATACTTTTATTACCTATTTTAATATCACCAGATGAAGACTTATCTAAACCACCAATTATGTTTAAAAGAGTTGTCTTACCAGAACCTGATTCTCCTAATATTGATACAAACTCACTTTTTCTAAAGTTTATTGATACATTATCTATTACTTTTTGAATATAATTATTATTTTTGTATACCTTTGTTATGTTTTTTAGCTGCAACATTTATATTCTCCTCTTAGATTATATTAGAAAGTTTTTATATCTTTCTATTATAATTGTTAGCTAAAAAAACTTATATCCTTCTATAAAATAAAAGAAAGTAAAAATTAATTTACTTTCTATTCATTATTATTAAATTACTTTTCATTTTGATTTTTTTAGAATAAATTATTGTTATAGCCCAAAATAACAACATTATAACAAATGAAATAATACATCTATAATAGTTAGTTTCAGTTAATTTCACCGAATATGCTGCGGTTAAAAAATTAGATGTACCAATAAACCATTTTTGTTTTTTAGTTAAACTAATCTTTAACTTATTAACTACTTTATCAAACCATGGATTAGTTAAAATAGCTAATAAAATACTCATTATACCAAATACTATAGAATAAGGAGTAAGTGCAGTTATCGACTGAATTCCAAAGATAAGTATAATTACCCAGAAAAACTTAGAAAAAGATCTTCTAAAACTTATAAAAAACTTACTATTATGAACTTTAAGACAAATTTTTTTTAACTTAGAGAAAAAAGATACCTTATTTTTTTTGCTCATTTAAATACCTTTCTTTACAAACTTCAATTAACTTTAAAGCATCTTCTTTACCATGATATTTTCCTACTTTTACCTCTATTTTTTGTAATGTTTTATAATTTTCAAAGAAGTTTTTTATCTCGTCTAATATAAAAGGTGATATATCTTCTAACTTGTTAACCTCATTATATCTTGGATCACAATCTACTACTGATATTAACTTATAATCTTCAAATCCATTATCAATAGCTTCTAAATATCCTATTATTCTAGCTGGAACAATGCATCCTGGATAAGTTGGTTCTGTTCCTATTACTAATATATCTAAAGGATCTCCATCCATTGCTAAAGTATTTTCTAAAAAGCCATACTCAGCTGGATATGCCATTGCAGAATATAAAACCCTATCTAGTTTTATTCTACCTGATGCATGTTCTATCTCATACTTATTTCTTGATCTAAATGGTATTTCAATTATCGCTTCTACTACATCATTTTTCATAATTACCTCCATAACATAATATAAATTATACCATGAAAATAAAAAGATTAGAATAACTTTTTCTAATCTCTTATTTCTTTATACTACAATAACGATTTTTTATATATCATTAAAATTTATCATTAAAGATAGAAAAATTAAATTACGCAAAATTAAAAAAGCCATAATAAGCTTTACTTACTATTATTTGGCTTTTTTCTTCTAGATCTTAAATATAAAATATTTTTAATTCTTCTAAGAATTTCTTCTTTTTCCGCGTCTAAATCATCACATTTTGGGTATAGAGGACTACAAGATGCATTATAATCGTTTCCTCCACCACCATTTAAAATGCTCATCATAGCTGCAAGATTCATGTTACCTCTTTTACTTCTTGCACTAACGTTATATCCACCATCTTCTGCCTTACCACATGTTATAATTGCTTCTGCTGTATATTTTAAAGCATAATCTGCTGCCTTAGCTACTTCTTCTTTAGTATAAACCATACTATTATCAACACTAATACCAAATCTCATTGTTATCCACTGCATTTCATCTACTAAATGTTGTACTCTTCTATCACTTTCATAATCAGTGGAAAAATGCATATCAACATATTCTTTATCAATATTAAGAGGGTTATTAAGTTCAATATATGACCTAAGTGTTGATTCATATGTATTCTTGTTTTTATCATCAGTATCAAGAATAATACCAGTTAACAAAAGATTTTTATACAACTTATCTTTAGGATTAATACGCATTGATTTTAATAACCAAAACATCATTTCACTAGTACTTGATACCATATCAGGAAGTATGAACTTATTCTTTGTTTTAATAGTATCAGAATCAGTATTATGATGATCAAAAATAATTATATTACTAAAATCTTCATAATTATTTTTAAGAGGTGTTAAATATTTCTTATTAGTATCTAAAACTATTAAAAGAGAATTTTCTACAATGTTATTTTTAAAATCTTCTAAATTTATTATAATGAAGTTTTTATCTCTTAATGATTCATACATATCACTTTTTTCAACTGATAAACTATCAAAATCTTCTTGATCAACTACAATATAAGGTGCTTTTTTTAATCTCTTGCAAATAAGTGCCATAGCGCCTATAGATGCTATTGCATCATAATCTTCATTTAAATGAGTTGTAAGATAAACTTGATTACAATCATTAATCAACTTAACTAATTTTTCTTTATACTCTGCTATTTTTTTCTTTAACAAATCTGGTTGCTTTCCAACTTTTTCCATAATAAAATCTCCTGTAAAAATATATATTACTCATATAAAAAAAATTGTCAATAATATATTTAAAAAATTAGTTGACAAAGAATAATTTTGAATATATAATCTATCTTGCAATTAAAAAAGGAATGATATAAATGAAAAGAAAATCTTTGTTAAAAGCTAGTAGTTTAGCATTAAGCGCAATTATTGTACTAAGCGGTTGTTCAGCTGGTAGTAATAGTGGTGAAAATGTAACTTTTTCATATACAGATGAAGATTTAAATAACTTTGTAACAGATAAAAAAATAAATAATTTTAATTGGTATGTAATAGAAACATTTGAAGATGGTGAAAATAAGCTTAAAATAACAAAAGAAACTACCATAACAAAAATGGGAAACGGCGTAACAAGATATTATTATACTGATGTTTTAAAAGAAGATTACATAGTATATTCAGTTTTATATGATAAAGATGCTAAAACATACTGGGTTGAAACAGGACCAGATATTATAAGTGCTACTCCCCTAGTTACTTACTTAGATAAATATAACATGAGAAAAGCAAGCTACTCTAAAGATGATATTAATACAGTTTATGAAAAAATAAAAAAAGATTATAATGAAAAAAAAGAATTAGATAAAAAAGGTAAAGTCTTATTAAAAGACAAACCAATGTACTAATTCTTTTTATTTTACTCTTCTATTAAAGATAGTGAAACTTTTTCTTTATCCTTATCTATTTTTATAACATAACATTCAATAATGTCACCAACACTCAATACATCAGATGGGTGTTTAATATAATCCTTTGATATTTTTGATATGTGAACTAATCCATCATTATGAAGTCCAATATCTACGAATGCACCAAAGTCAATTACATTTCTAACGGTACCTTCTAATTTCATACCAATTTTTAAATCATCAATAGTAAGTACATCACTTTTTAAAATTGGTTGTGGCATTTCATCTCTTGGATCTCTATTAGGTTTCTTTAAACTTTGAACCACATCTTCTAATGTATATGAATCTGTATTTAATTTTTCTATATAATCATCTATATTTATGTTATTAAGTTTTTCTGTTAACGTAGATGTTCCAATATCATTAATATTTAAATTTAACTCTTTTAATAAGTTAAGTGCAACATCATAACTTTCTGGGTGAATTCCTGTTTGATCAAGTATGTTTTCACCTTCTGTTATTCTTAAGAAACCAATTGCTTGTTCATAAACTTTATCACTTAACAACTTTTTCTTTTTTATTTCTTCCCTTGAATTAATTCTTCCATGTTCTGTTCTATATGAAATAATTTTATCAATGTTATTTTTCTTTATCCCAGATACATACTTTAATAAAGAAGATGACGCTGTATTAACATTTACACCAACACTATTAACAGCTTTTGAAACAACAAAATCAAGACTTTCTGATAGTTTTTTGCCTGCTACATCATGTTGATATAAACCAACACCTATTCCTTCTGGTGGAACTTTAACTAGCTCAGATAATGGATCTTGAAGTCTTCTTCCTATTGATACAGCACTTCTTTTTTCAACTGCTAAATCTGGAAATTCCTCAATTGCTATTTTAGAAGCACTATAAATTGATGCTCCAGCCTCTGATACTATTACATATTTACAATGTAAATTATATTCTTTTATTAAATCAGCACAAAACTTTTCAGATTCACGTGATGCTGTACCATTTCCTATTGCAATAACATCAACATTATATTTTTTTAAAAGTGCTAATACTTTTAGCTTGCAATCTTTAAGAGAATCTTCACTTATGTTTTTTAAAAAAGGCTTTATAACAAGTGAATCTAAGTATGCACCTGTTTTTGATACAACAGCAAGTTTACAACCATTAACAAAACCCGGATCAAATGCTAGAACAACTTTCTCTTTCATTGGAGGAGTAAGAAGTAATGACTCTAGATTTTTTCCAAAGTTATCTATTGCTGAATCCATGCCCTTTTCTGTTAAATCTCCTCTAACTTCCCTTTGAACAGATGGAAAAATAAGTCTTTTAAAACTATCTTCTACAGCTTCTTCTATGTAAGGTGCACAAAAGCTTTTATCATTTTTGATATTTTTCTTTTTTAAATATTCTAATATTCTATCATTATCTACTTCTATTTTTACGTTTATGATATTTTCTTTTTCTGCCCTGTTTATAGCAAGTATTCTGTGTGGTTTTACTTTACTTACAGCTTCACTATAATCATAATACATTTCATATACTTTATTTTCATCATTAGCATCTTTTTTTACCTTAGTTACTAATGTACCAAATTTATACATATTTGATCTGATATACTTTCTGTATGATGCATTATCACTTATGGGCTGGAACACGGGTACACCATGATTGTATGCTCGGATGGTACATGGTACTCTAGGGTAGTGTATGGGTATAGAGGATTGGACTGGGTATACTGGGATGGGACACTGAGACTGTACAGTG
>JALEND010000003.1 GCA_022768045.1 Mycoplasmatota bacterium
TTTCAAGATAGATATAAATGGGATAAGGATTTTATAGAAGATTTTTATAGTAAGAATGTATATGATTTTGAAAAATCTTCTGGTGTTATGCCTGGAGTTTGTTACGTACTTAATTATTTAAAGAGTAGGGGATATAAGTTATATATAATAACAGCTAGAGGCTTTTTTAGTGTAAAACAAATGAAACTAACTATTAAATTATTAAAAAAGTATCATTTATATAATTTATTTGAAGAAATTATATTTAAATCTAAATTAAAGAAAGATAAATTATTAGAATATAATATTAGTTATATGATTGATGATAATTTAGATATATGTAATTCTATAAAAGATATATGTACTCCTATTTATTTTAAGGATGGCCCATTATATGATGCTAAAGATGATAAGATAATAACAGTTAATAACTGGGCTGATATATATAGATTTTTTAAAGAAAAAGAATAATTAAAAATAAGTCCCCTATTACTAATTAGTATAAAGTAGGGGACTTATTTTTTATATACATATTAGGAAGTTTTTATACTTCTTTTTTATTTATCATTATACTCATGATGATTCTAAGCACATTTTATTTAATAAGATGTATGATTATTCACTTAGATTTGTTCTAGAAAGCCTATTTTACATAATCTTATACCTACTATTTATATATCTACATTAAATAGGTTAGTTTAATATTTATATAACGTTAAAATAACAGTATATAAGATTAATAAATAGTTTATAGCATAAATAATTGTAATTATAATAAAGCACTCTTATATAAGCTTATTTTTGACCTACAAGTATAAAAGCAACATTATTATATGTATATAAAAAGAATAGTAGACTATAACAAATCTATATATCTACTATCTATTAATTAAAAATTAAAATGTTAACATAATATGTATTATACGAACTAAGATAGAAAGGAGTACTAAACTTCACGAGACTCAATTTCAGCAATCTTACTTAGTACTTCAGATGCATTTTCTTTAGTGATTTCTGTGTATCCTAACTCACGAAGTGCTTGTATCTTAGCTGAGTTTATTTCCTCAGTACGACTTAACTTTTCTTCATTTTTTTGCTCAATTTCCATAACAAACTTCTTATGTTGTTCTGCAAGTCTAGTCTTAGAAGCACCGCCACCTCTATATAATATCATTGCAGAATGAAAAATACTTTCAAAAATAAATTGTTCTTCTTCATTAAATAAGAACTCTTCAGGTTTAACAAAACCTAATAACTTATCAAAATATACCATTATATACTTTAATTCTTTTACATTTTCTAAACCTTGTATAAAGTTAAGTAAGTATTTATATGTAGAATAAGTATCAGATGTACCTTCTATAAATCTTTCTTTTATAATATATATAATATCATTTAGTAGATCTTGTTCTCTTGGTTTTAATTCCTTAAATTCAATATTATCAGCATGTGATATAGTACTAGATGATAAATCTCCATTTAAAACCATATCAACTTTCTTTATAAATTCTGTATCTATTTTAATATTATTTATTTCACTAGCTTCCTTAATATCTAGCAAATTAAATAATTTCATTTTTTTATCTTTAGGCCATTTATTTACGTCTTCCATTTCTAAATAATTGTATATCATTTGTCTTGATACACCTAAGTATTTAGCTAACTTTACCTTTGATATTCCTAATTCTTGTAATATTTCATTTAGTTTTTCCATTTAACTCTCTCCCCTACTATATATTACAATTATCATTTTACACTTTTTTACAGATTTGTCTATAATGTTACACTTTATTAATATATAAGGTAAGTAAATAATTTTAACATAAATGGTAGTATGTATGCTTTACATAAAGATGTTATAGTAAGCATAAAAATACTAATTATAAAACTAAGAAGATATTTACCAATAAAAGTCTTAAAATTTAAATTATCTTTCTTTACAATTGCTCTTATGAATTTTAAAGACGAATTAACCGCATATAACGATAAAAATATAAATATAAGTATTTCTATTATATTAAATGGAAATACGTATAAAAACGCTCCTAAAATGCCTTTAAACTTATATTTTAATATGATAGATGAAATACTAAGACCTGTAGCAAAACCTTTATAGAAAATAATAAATATTACTATTACTATACCTATTATAGATAAACCTAGTATAAATATTAGAGTTGATATAAAAAGAGAATTTATTAAATTATCTTTAAAAACATCAATACCTAGTACATACTTATTTAACTTATTAACGTTATTAAAAAAATCACTTATGTTATTTGTAAGAACTATTTTATCATTATCACTAATAAAGTTTAAAAACAAAGACCCAAATACTATTCCAAAAAAGAATACTACTAATAAAAACTTAATAATATGTTTATTATTTTTTAAAGTACTGTATAAATAACTATATATTTTTTTCATATTTTATCTCCTTAGTAAATCTTATTAAGGAATTTTATTATTATTACTTTAATTTTAAAAAGATATATATTATAATTAGTATGAGGTGAATATAATTGACTAAAAATAAAGATATAAAGAAAAAAAAGAAGAAGAAATTTAACTGGGGCAAAGTACTTATTTGGATAGCACTTATTGCAATGATAGGTTCTGCTTTACTTGCAATCTTATCTCCTATGATATATGGTACTGTAAGCAACTAATAAATACCTGTGGTATTTATTTTTTTTATTAATATAATTTAATATGACTAAAACAGATGAAAAAGTAAAATACATTAATTTACAATTAATAGCAACTATAGGTTTCATAATTGCACTTGTAATATCTTTTACACTATCATTAGATAAAAGAGAATCTTTATTAAATAATGAAAGACTATATAGTGATAAAGAAGCTCAAGAAATAGCTTTAATGCAAGTAATATTAGTATTTATAGTTTCTTGCCTTTTTTTATATATAACGTATAACCAGTATAATATCTCAAATAAATATCATGAAAATGATGAAACTAATTTATTATTGCAAAGTAAAACTGCAATATTATCAGTTATTGCAGCTTTAATAGGACTATATATAGTAATTAAAAACTATAATCAAAACAGTCTTCAAATACCAGAAATAGAATCTATTTAATTAGACTATACTTAATACTATCCTTGATATTTTCATCAATATAATTAAAATTATCTGGCACTATAAATATACCAACACTTTCAAGATAATTACAAGTATCAATTGATGATATTATTTTCTCTAAATCATTATTTGGTAAATTATCTAAGTTTTTAAGTATCTCTTTATTATATTTATTTATATTTAAAAACTCAGTTATATAAGCTCTTTTTACAGACTCTTGTAATCTATACAAATAGTTATCATCAATATTATTCTTTTTCTTAAGCTTATTATAATATATAATGCATAGTTTATCTAATGCTAAATAAACTTCACTACTTTTAATATTTTTAACATTATAATTGTTAGCAAAAAAATTATCCAAAAACTTATTATCAAAATAATTTAAACTTTGTAAAAAACTTTTTATATCTTCTTTTTTCATACTATATTCCACTTTCTCCTACAAAAAATACCTCTAATTTATTAAATTAATAAGTTTGTATATATACTTTTTTGATAAAACTAATGAAATTGTAATATTTATCATTAGTTTTGTCAAATATTATAAAAAATTGAGAAATTCTTTTCTAATATTTTAATTAAATTATTTTTCACAGTCAAGAAAAAAAGGAACAATATGTTCCTAATTTTCAGATTCTTCTAACATCGTTGTAATAAGTATTGCGTATCCTTTTTTAGGATCATTTATAACAGCGTTAGTTACTGCACCTATTATTTTACCATTTTGAACAATTGGTGATCCACTCATTCCCTGGACTACTCCACCAGTTTTATTAATAAGTTCTTCATCAGTTATTTTAAATAATATGTTTTTATTATCATTTTTATTATTATTTTTCTTTAATATTTCTACGTTATACTCTTTTTTTAAATCTTTGTTTATTACGGTTATAAGAGACGCTTTACCTAAGGATATGTCTTTATAATCCCCTACTTCATATAATTTATCATTATTAAGTTCACTATTATACTTACCAAATATACCATTACTAGTATTTTCATTTATGTCACCAAATATCTTATTTTCATTAGTGGTTGCTCTTTTAGAGCCTACTTCACCCTTTACTGATTTATCTATTG
>JALEND010000029.1 GCA_022768045.1 Mycoplasmatota bacterium
AAAAGTATATGAGAAAATTAATGGTTATGAGCAGCAAATACTATCTGCAAAGCAATCTATTGATTCTTCAACACAGCAAGCAATATCTCAAAAAGAAGCTATGAATGCCGAACTTGCTGAAATTCAACAACAACAATTGAACGTTGAATACAATTTAAGAGCAGCAAGAGAATCTCTTGATAACGCTTCAACACCTGAAATGAGACAAAATATTGAAAATGAAATAAACGGATATCTTTCAACTAAAACGAACCTTGAACAAGAAGAATCAAAGATTCAAAGAACTATTAAAGGGTGTGAAGCCCAAATTGCAAGTGATAGTAGCTATATTCAAATTCAAAATACAATTGATTTATTAGAGAAGCAGAAAGAAAAAGTATTTCAAGAGGCTAAGACGAATAGTGTCTTTGAAGCAAATGGTGGAAGTGGATTAAATCTTGGTGTTGCTGCGGTTGAAATTAATGGTGCAACAATATCTGATATTTCAGGATTGAATGCTGTTATATCTGATGAAGCAGGCAAAAATGAAAAGTTATTAAATATTGTAAATGAAGAAATAAAAGAAGCTGGAAAAGATCCAGAACCTGTCAAAGATAGTGGAAAATAGAAAGGGGAAAATAATTTATGAATGATGGAAATTACTTAATACCTGCTAACTCAAAAAGAGGTCAGCTGATATTTAATATATTTAAACCTATTGATTTATGGATAGCTGGTGTTGGAGCATCGATAACAATTATATTATTTATGATTATTCAACCTGCACAGTTATGGAGTGGAATAATTGTTCTTCTTCCATTCCTTATTTGTGCATTCTTAGTTGTTCCAGTACCTAATTATCATAATATTAGATGTGTTCTTACAAATATATATAAGTTTTATTTTGTTGAAAGACAACAATTTACATGGAAGGGTTGGTGTGTAAAAGATGAGTACAAAGACTGATTTTGATGTACCTGTTAAAGCTATTTTAAATAATTTAATAGAGCTTGATAATGGGGAAAAGGTTGCTGGTGTTAAAATAATACCTAGAAACATATTTATATTAGAGGAAAATGATCAATTTTCTATACTAAGTAGATTAAAGGATATGTATAATACTTTTGATTTTGAGTTTTGGCTTGTTGTAACTGATAGGCCTGTTGATATAGCAGTTCATATAGCACAACTTCAAGCTCAATTTAATCAATCTCAAAGTTCTTTAGCTAGAAAACTTATTTCTCAGGATTTACAGAAAGCTAATCAATTTATTAATGAGGGTGTTTCTGATGTTGAATTTTATTTCTTGTTTAAAGAAAAGAATATTGAGATTATTCAAAAGAGAATTAGACTTATGATGAATGGTTTAGCTCAAGCTGGATTGTTCTCTAGTCAAGCTAATAATGATGATTTAAGAGTTATTTTAGATAGTTTCTTAAATGCTGGAGAAAAAACTGAGTTTGGGACGGTGATGAGCTAATGAATATTAAAAAAGAATTATGTCCAAAGGGAATTGATTTTCATCCTTCTGAGTTTGTTGTTAGTGATAAGTGGTGTACTATTTTAACTGTAGTTTCTTATCCTAAATGGATAGGACCAGGTTTTTTATCTAACATAACTAGTAATTCTGGTGTTAAAGTTGTTGTTAAACATTTACCATTACCTTTTAGTGTTATGTCTAAAATGCTTAATAAACAATTAGCAGAGTTAAAGGAAAATTATCAAAAGGAAAATGATAAAACAGCACAGGAACAAATTAGACAGGATTATGATTCATTAAATGAGTTTATTCAAATGATAACAGCTAATCAAGCTAAAATATTTGATTTTCAAATGCATATTATAATTTCTGCTAATACTAAAGAAGAACTAGAACAAAAGAAACTACAAATTAAAAACTATTTATCTGCTATGGAATTAAGGGCAATTCCTCTTAGGTTTGAACAGAAGAAAGTACTTAAGTCTATTCTTCCAATTTATCCTAAACAAGATATAGAAGATCAAATTGGTACTCCAATAACTTCTCCAACAGTAGCAGCTATGTATCCATTTATTTTTGATAGTTTAAAGGATCCAGGACTTTCTTGTTTGCTTGGAACTGATTTTTCTGGAGGAGTAGTTTTATTTAACCAATTTTATTATCAATTACAAGGACAAAGTGATAATTCAAGAAATAATGCCAATATGATTATATTAGGTACATCTGGATCTGGTAAATCAACAGCAGCTAAATTATTATTAAGATCTTATGTTAGAAATGATTATAAAGTTGTTGTTATAGACCCAGAAGGTGAATTAGAGGATATGGCAGCTAAGATGCAAGGTGATTTCATCGATATGGGACGTGGCGGAACTCATGGTATAATAAATCCATTAGAGGTTATTGCTGATACTGATGAAGATGAAGATAGTGAAGGTGTTTTAGGTAATACTATTCAAACTATTAAAGCATTTATGGCATATTATGATCCAACTATAACAGAGGATGTATTAACATTACTTGGTTCAATGTTAGCACTTACTTATGAACGTTTTGGTATGACTGTTGAAACAAACTTTTTTAACATACCAAGGGATAGATTTCCAACATTCTCTGATTTATATGAAACTGTTGTAAGAAGACTAGAAGCTTATGGTGATCAAATAACTCGTGAAAGAGATATATTAGAGTCTTTAGAGTTAAAATTAAGACCATTAGTTAATAGAAATGAAATGGGTATATATTTTAATGGTCATACAACAATTGATCCAAAGAGTAAGTTTGTAGTATTTAATACTAAGGAATTAATGAATGCATCAGCTAATATAAGAAATGCTTTGTTCTTTAATATTTTAAAATTTGCATGGAGTCAGTGCTTAGATAGAAATATTAATACTGTTATGATGGTTGATGAGGCACATATATTGTTGTCTGGAAATAATACTTTAGGTGCAGACTTTTTATCAAATGTTCAAAGACGTGCTAGAAAATATAACACAGGTACTTTATTTATAACTCAACAACCTAGTGATTTTGCTGAACAATCAGTTATTACACAAGGTAAAGCTATATTTGATAATGCTTCATATTACTTAATTATGAACTTAAAGAAACAAGCTGTTGAAGATTTAGGTTTATTAATTGATTTAAATGAACAAGAAAAAGAAAGTATTAAAAAATACTCTCAAGGAGAAGCTTTATTTGTTGTTGGTGAAAGAAGAATGAGGGTTGATGTTTTAGTTACTGAAGCAGAATTAGATTCATTTGGAGATAAGGGTGGATTCTAATTAATTTGACAAGAATTTAATTATATGTATAATATATTCCATCACAAGGAGGGTTTATGGCTAAAAGTGTAGAAGAATTAAGAAATGATATTTCATTTTATGAAAGACAAAAGAGAAAAGGTGGTTTATCATCAGATGAAATAAGACATTTTGATGATTTAATTGATGCCGCAAAACTTGAAATTTCAAATATAGAAAATTCAAGAGAAAAAAGAACTACTGCTGAAAATATTGGTGGTACAATAGGTAGAATAGGTGGCCTTGCAGTTTCGTTTTTTGCAGGTGAAATAGAAGCTTGCATAACTGGTAAAACAGATGAATCTCAAGTTAAAAACGCAAGAGCAAGAGTAGCTAATGCTGGTGAAAAAGCAGGTGCAAATATTGCTGGAGTAACTGAAAAGTTAATAAATAGAATAAGAAGAAGGTAATATGCTAAAAGATAATGAAATTCTTTTATTAAAAGATGGAAATATTCCTGTTAAATGTACTTTAGTTGCAACACTTTATGCAGATGAGTCTAATAGAGGTTTTGCTGTATATGATGATGGAACAAGAAACAAGGATAAAGCTTTATTAAAGATAGGTGAAATTACTTATGATAATGATGAAGTTGTTGTTGAAGAACTAACTAATCCTGATGAGATTAAGTACATTTGGGGTGAATTTAAAAAAATATATGATGAAAATTTTGGAAAGCAATAGTTAAATACTATGCTTTCTTTTTTGTTATTACAATTGTAGAAATATGTTTTTTTTTATGTTATAATATAAAAAATATGGAGGGTATTATACAAACATGAAAAACGATACTAATGTAACTGAAAAATGGGAATTTCCATGTGATAAATGTGGCCTTTGTTGTAAAAGATTAGATTTGATTGAAGAGATGAAAGAGTATGACAGAGGTGATGGCGTTTGCATGTATCTTACTAAAGATAATTTATGTTCTATATATGATAATAGACCAACTATGTGTAATACTAAATTATATTATTTAATGCATTATAGAAAACAAATGAGTTGGGAAGAGTTTGTTAAAGAATCGAAAAAAGGTTGTAAAGCTTTACAGGATATAGAAAAATTATAAAAGTTAAGGAAGTGATTTTATGCCAGTACCATTAGTAATTGCTGCAGGTGTAGCCGCAGCAGGGGGAGCTGGTGCTGCCGCAGGAGGTGCAGCAGTAGCAGGAACAGCCGCAGCCGCTGGAAGCGCCGCTGCCGCGGGAGGTGCAGCCGCCGCAAGTAGTGCTGCTGTTGCAGCTGGAAGTACAGCTGCCGCAGGAAGTGCAGCTGCCACAAGTGGTGCAAGTAGTGCTGCCGCAGCAGCTGCTAAAAAAGCATTAAGTGAAGAAGCAAAGAAAAAATTAAAAGACGAATTTGAAAAAAGAATGAAAGATGAATTAAAAAATAGAATATTAAATAGAGACGGAAATAATAATTCATCTGATGATAAGGATAATAAGAAAAAAAATGATAATGATAATTATAAAAATCCTAAAAAAGGCGATAATTTAAGTAAAAATGGTAATCCTGATAAAAATGGTAAAGATAATGATAAAGGTAGAAATAATAAGTCTTTTAATCCAATGGATAATTTATCATTAAAGGATCCAGAAAAAGTTGCTAAGCAAGCTAAAGACTTAGTTAATGATGCTTTAAAAAATGCTAAATTAGGTAATATGCCAGATATAAAATTACCTAAGAATCTTGCAAATAAGGCTCTTAATAATAATTTGGGAGCTAAAAGGTTAGGAAATAATTTAAAAAATGGTCAAAAACCTTTAACTAAAAATAACTTAGGTAAGGGATTAGGTAATAATCTTAGAAACTTAAGAAATAATTTAAAAAACAGAATTAATGATAGAAAAGAAAAAGCTAAAAATGCCTTAAAGAAAGGTGAAAAAGCTGTTAAAACAGCTATTGTAATTCATAAATTAAAAAAAGCATTTCCATTTATATTAGCTGCTGTTGTTCTATTGATAATTGTTAGTATACCTTTTGCAGCATATGGTTATGTGGAGTCTTTATTACCTGGTATTAATGGGGATGTAAAAGAAGAAAATGTAATAACTGAAGATTATTCAAAACGTGATCAAAAAGTAATTGATAAAATACAAGGCATAGTAAATGATAATCCTAATGCATCTAAAAATTATAAAGTAAGTGATACTTCATCTGATGATGATGCTTCAAATTCAGAAGAGTCAGATGACACTACAGAGGATAGCTCAGATACTGGTTATTCAGTAGGTGCTGTTATAATGTCAGCAGTTGCATATCCATACTATAGTACACTTCAAAGTGATAATATAAAACTTTATTATTCAGACGCTGAGGAAACTGACGATGAGGATGGTGATGATATAACTGATTCATCAGATATTTCTATTAAGTTTGAAGATGATGAAGATTCATCGTCTTCTGATAGTGAAGATGACGATGAAAATGAAGCTGAAAATGATATTTACTTAAACTTATTTTCAAAAAGAAAATATCGTAAGAAATTCAAAAAATTAATGAAGGTTTATAACGATGATGGACAAGAAGAGTTTGAAAAATATTTTAAAGAAAAATATATAAAGTCTGATAAAGGTTATAAACAGCTTCTTAAAAAAATGGATGATTTAGATGATGATGAAAAAGATGATGTATATAATGAATTACTTAATGATGTAATAGAAAATGGTGATTTATTTGAACCTTATATTCCTGAAGCAAAGTGTTCATCATCTTCTAATGAAACAGAAATTGGAACTGCATCTGATGAGGAAAGTGATACAGAAAATTTAGCTGATTCATCATCTGGTGCTGGAACATATTCCTCAATAATTAAAGGTACACCTTATGTAAATGTAAAAGATAGTTCATCTGGAAATATAAGTGATATAAAAAGTGCTTCTTCCTTATATGGAACTGATTCAAATCCTATGGCATTATCAAGATATGTAATGGGCGTTGTTTATGCAGAAATAGGCTCTACAAATGAGTCAGCTGTAAAATCTCAAATGATAGCAGCTCAATCATTCTTACTTGGTAGAACGCAAGCTTCTGCATGTAAAGATGGATGTGTTGGTATGGGATTTACTCCTGATTATCAAGATGGAAAAACAATTATATACATAAGAGGAAATACAAACGATCAAGCATTTTGTGATATATATGAAGGATGTAAATCAGGTACATATGCTAATTCTCCAACTTCAAAAGGTGCAATGTCAAAAGAAAATATTGCTAATTTTGAAAAATGGTATAGTGAGATAGCAACTTACTTTGTATATGATTCTAAAAACAATGTATTTACAGCGGCTTATAAAAAGAATTATGAGCAATCAGGTTGTAAAAAGGGAATATGTATGTCACAAGATGATATATTATCTTCTTCAAATAAAGAGTCTGATTTTAAAAACTTATTATTTGATTCAAGTAAGGGTGGTTATGATAGTAGTAGATTCGTTTTATATAAAAGTGATGATGATTCTTTAAGTGCGATAACAACTAGTGAAACAGTTGCTTGTCCATCTAATAATTGTGGTGTATCTGGTACTCGTGATGAAATCGTTACATTTGCAAGAAGTATGGTAGGAAAGATATCTTACTACTTTGGAGGAAAACCATCTGGTCCAAACTATGAAGATAATAATTTTGGAACAACAGTTAAGGCAGATCATAAAGGTAGAGATAAAAGAGGACTTGATTGTTCTGGATTTGTTGATTTTGTATTCTGGCATGTAACAGGTGAAAACTTTGGACTTGGAAACACATCAGAAATAAGAGATCAGTATTCAACAGAAATTTCTTATGATGATTTAAAACCTGGTGATATAGGATTCTTAGATAAATCAGGTTCTGGTACTAATCAACACGTTGGTATATATGTTGGTAAAGATTCATCTGGTAAGGATATATGGATTGATTGTAATGCTTCAAATGGTGTTCAAGAACATAATACTGGTGAATTCAAAGTATATTATAGACCTAAAATTTTAGATGGCACTGATGATAGTAATACTAATACTTGTGAGTCTAGTACAGGTGCATTTTCTTGTAAAACTTATAATTTATCATCATCAGAATTAAATGGTTTAGCTTCAATAGCGTATGCAGAGCAAGGTTCTGTAGAAGGGGCAAAAGCAGAGGCTTCTTTAATGGCTAATAGATATGAGTTAGATAATTCTTCTAGATCTTTATATGACTATGTTTATGATGGTGGAAAGAAAAACTGGTGGTCAGCATCCTCAAAGACAGATGTCAATAAAGCGCCTAAAAAAGAAGTTGTAGATGGTGTAAAAGATGTATTAGTAAATGGTAATAGATCATTTCCTTCATATGTAAATGAACATGACTGTATTTCTTGTGGTAGCTCTGGATTCGACATTATTAAACTAGATGTTGGTGGTAAGGTATATACAAGTTCTAAAGATTTATTAAATCATAATAATTATATTCAACATAAAACAGTAATATATAATAAGTATAGTAGTAAATATACTTTCTATTCATTTCCTACAAAAGGTAGCGATCCATTTGGTTATACTAAGAAAACAAAAGATACTTGTAGTGCTTCTTCAGGTGTTCAAGGGGATGGATTATCAAAAGGAACTTTGGTTCATCCATTAAAATCAAAGGGTAGTTGGGCTCAGTCTGCAAGTGCAGCAGAAAATTTAAGATATAATAGTGGTTCTTATCATGGTGGTAATGATATTTCTGTAGCTAAAGGAACTTCTGTTGTAGCTATGGATGGTGGTGTTGTTATAAAAGCTGATACAACTACTAATAAAGGAAAAGATGTTAAAAGTGAAGGATATGGTCACTTTGGTAAATTTATTCTGTTAGAACATACGATATCAGGAAAAAAATATTATACAGTATATGCACATTTAAATAGTATATCCGTTAAAGTAGGAGATAAGGTATCTCAAGGACAAGTTATAGGTAAATCTGGAAATACAGGTAATTCAACAGGACCTCACTTACATATTGCAATGTCTTATAATAAATATACTAATGGAGGAGCTCCTATATATAATAAAAATGTTATATCACCTTATAAATATATTACAGGATCTAAAAAAGGAAAATCATATGTGGGTGACAAAGGAAAAAATTATTAGGAGGATTAATATGAATAACGTTAAAAAGATAATTATATTAATTATTGGATTAGTAATTTTATCTGGTTGTAGTGTAAAAAGTGAAGTAAGTATTAATTCTAATAATAGTGTAGAAGAAAAGGTATATATAACAGAAAATATAAAAAAAATAAATACCAAGGGTACGGTTGATTCATATGTTAATGAATTAATCGACCTTTATGGTATAAGTTACAAAGATAAAAAGATAAATAAGAGTAAAAATACTGTGACAGTTATATTAACTAATAAATATGATGATATATGTAAATATTTAGATAACTCATTCTTTGCAAATTATGTAACTGGTAATAAAAATTGTTCAAAGGAAAAAGATAAGTTTGTTATATCATCAAATGTATCAAATAAAGTTTGTGAAGATTGTTTAGAAAACGTAGAAACTTTTAAAATAAATTATAACTTAAATAAAAAAAATATATTAACAAGTAATGGTATTGATACAGGAGAAAATTATAATTGGAAGATTGATGTTGGTGATGAAAAAAACATTAACTTTGAAGTGGATAAAAAGTTTTCTATAACATATTTATTAAAAGGAATAAATAATACTGTTAAAATAACAATTTTATTTATAGTGATTTTAGTATTAGTAGCATTATTTATTAATTTTAGTTATAAGAGATTTAAGAAAAATAAAATAGATTATTAGGAGGATATAATGACTAAGATAAGAAAAGTATTATTATTTATTATTTGTATTATACTTTTTACAGGATGTACAGCAACAGAGAAAGTATCTTTAACAGATGATGGTAAAATAAAGGAAAATGTATCTGTTATGGAGAAAAATGCTGATGTATTATATGGTAGTAGTACATTAGAAGAATCTATTGAACAATATTTATCTGAATATGAAGATGCTCTAAGAGTTAGGAAGTATAGCTACGACATAAAAATAAAAGATGAGGAAAGTGGAGCTGTTTTAACTAATACATATGATGATATGTGTTCATTTATTAGAAAAACTTCATTTAGTCAGTATCTATATAAAAAATTTAATTGTGCTTTTAAAGATGGTTATTATGTTGTAGAAAGTAGTGGTGAATTTCTTAGAAAGGATTCTTTTGAAGAACCATGGAAGGTTCCTGATAAAATTATTTTAAAAATTGATTTAGGTGTTAACTTAGAAGAAAATAATGCAGATAGTGTTAATAAAACTACTTATACATGGAATTTTGATACTGATACACCTTCTTCTAAAGAAATTAAATTTAAGGTTAATAAAAGTAAATTAGATGGTGAAAAAGAAAGAAGAATAAAGGAAAAGCAAGAGGCTAAAACAAAGAAAAAAATAATTAATGCATTTATTTTAATTTTTGTTATAATTATTTTAGCAGTTGTTTCTTACTTCGTATATAAAGTTTTAAAGAAAAAATATGAAAATAATAAAATAGATTATTAATAAATATATATCAATTATTTAAAATATTTGATATAATTGTTTAGTAATGATAACTTGTTTATGAAGGTGATTATATGAAATTAAAATTTAGGGCAGAAAAAAAGGATGTTGTAGCTTTTATATGGGCATGCGTACTTCTTTTATTAATAGTTTCGATTTGTGTTTATAATCTTAAAGATGTAACAAATGAAGCTGAGGTAGCTAGAAGAACTGGAGTATCTTTAAATCCTATTTCTGGTTTAATACCTCCTTATCTTGGTTATACAATTGTTTTTTGGTTAGTTTCAATAATTATTTTAACTGCCAGTGTTTCATCTCATTTCTTTGAAAGAGAAAAAGGTTTTGGTTTTATTGAAGGAAAAAAAGAAGATGGATTTGGTAGATTTGCCAAAGAAGATGAATACAAAAAATATAAAGATGTTGAACCTGTTGAACTTAATGCAAAAGAGGCAACCACAGCAGGTTTTCCACTTGTTTATGATAAAAAGAAAAACTTAGTTTATGTAGATAATGGTGAAGCACACTCTCTTGTAATAGGTGCTACTGGTTCTGGTAAAACTCAAATGGTTATTAATCCATTAGTTAATATTTTAGCTAAAAAGGGTGAGTCAATGATTATTTCTGACCCTAAAGGTGAAATATATGAAAAAAATGGTGAAATGTTAAGAGAGTTAGGTTATGACGTTATAGTTGTTAACTTTCGTGATCCTCAAAATGGTAGTTGTTGGAATCCATATACGCTTCCTTATAAATATTATAAAGAAGGTAATCAAGATAAAGCTAATGAGCTTTTAAATGATATGGCTATTAACATAGCAACTGATGAAAAAGCAGATGATCCATTCTGGACAAATTCTGCAGCTGATTATTTAACTGGTTTATCACTTGGTATGTTTGAAGATGCTCCTGAAGATGAAATTAGTATTTCAACTGTAAACTTAATGATGACAGTTGGAGATGAAAAAGTTGGTTCATCTACTTATATAAAAGAGTATTTTAAAATGAAGGATCCAACTAGTCCTGCAGCTATTAATGCACTTGGAACAATAAATGCTCCTCAAGAAACAAAAAACTCTATAGATTCAGTTTTAAAGCAAAAGATAAAGGTATTTGCTGTTACTCAAAACTTAGCTGAAATGTTATCTAGAAGTGATTTTGACATGGAAACAATAGGTGAAAGAAAAACAGCGGTATTCATGATTATACAAGATGAAAAAACAACGTATCATGCACTTGCTACAATCTTTGTAAAACAATGTTATGAATCATTAATTGCGGTAGCACAAAGACATGGTGGGAAGCTTCCTGTTAGAACAAACTTCTTATTAGATGAGTTTGCTAATATGCCTAAGTTTAAAGATATTACTACTATGATTACAGCAGCTCGTTCAAGACAAATTAGAATGACTATGATAATTCAAAACTTCGCACAATTAAAACAAGTTTATGGTAATGAAGATGCAGAAACAATTCGTGGTAACTGTGGTAACATTTTGTATTTATTAACAGGTGAGTTATCGGCACTAGAAGAAATAAGTAAATTATGTGGTGATAAAATAGTAAAAGTAGGTAAAGATAAAAAAGAAGAAACAAGGCCTTTAATTACTGTTACAGAACTTCAAAGATTTAAACAAGATGAAGTACTTGTTTTAAAACATCGTCTTCCACCACTTAGAACTAAGTTCCTACCATTTTGGAATACTGATTTTGGATATGGTAAAAATAATGCTGATGTTCCACCAGCAGAAATAATATCTCATGAACAAAGAAAAATAAAATTATTTGACATAAGAGAATTTGTTAATAGAAAAAAAGAAGAAAAGAGAAAAGAATTATTCTCAAATCAACCTAATAATTCAAATCAATTTAATCCATATGGTGGAGGTTCTAATCCTTTTGGAATGCAACAAAATCCATTTGGCACGCCACCTTCTGGAAGTAATCCTTTTCCATCACCAATGGGACAAAATTCGTTTAATCCAGGAGTTCTAAATAATTCTTCTAGCAGTATTGGAAGCAATGATGAATCATTGAATATAGATGATTTAATCAAGAAAATTGATTCTAAAATTGCTGAGCTAGAGGAAGAAGAGAAGAAGGATAACGAAGCTAAAGATAATGAAGAAGTTGCTTCTTCTAAAAAATTAGTAGAAGATATTATGAATGATAATAATATCAAAGAAGATAATAATATTCATTCATCTGATGTTATTATGTCTCCAAATAAAATAGATTTTTCATCATTTGAATTGCCTGAAGAGAAAAAATCTGATAATAATGAGATTAAGCCAGATATAATGGATGACTTCTTAGAAGATTTATCAATAGATGATAATGAAGATGATACGGTAATTAATACTTCTAATACTATTAATAATAATGAAGAAAATAAAGATGTTACAAACGTAGTAAATGAAGCTAAAGAACAAAAAGATGATTTATATGTAAATAAAGAAGAAGTAGATAAAATAATGAAAGAAAAAGAACCAGATGATTTCTTTGATGAATTCTTTGAATAAAAAGCATTTATATGCTTTTTTTCATATAATATAACGGTGATGTTATGATAGTTTCATTTGATGAAATAGATAAAAATTGTAAAATAATTGATATAAGAGATAATATAAGTTTTAGTGAATATAACATAAAAAATAGTTTAAATGTTCCAAAAATAAAATTATTATCTGATCCAAGTTTATATATTAATAAGGATGAGATTGTTTACATAGTATGTGATGAGGGAAAGAGTAGTAAGAGTACTGCTAATATTTTAAATAAATTAGGTTATAAATGCTATAGCATAGAAGGTGGAATTGATAGTATAAAGAAACAATAAAGTTTCTTTTTTTTGACAATAAAATTTATCATTTCATTTTAAATTTATGATATACTTATATATAGAATAAGGAGGTAATAAGATGGAATATATTATAATAGGATTACTTATATTACTTATTATATTAGTTATATTTTCAATATCTAAAAATATTAACGAAAGTAATATAACGGAAAGATTAGGAAAGTTAGAAACTAGTATGATTAAAGAGTTAGGGGAATTTAAATCAGGTGTTAGTACTAATTTAAATAATGATTTTGAAAAACTTAATGATAGAATAGAACATAAATTAAATATGATAAATGATCATGTAAATGAAAGATTAGATGTTAACTTTGAAAAAACAAATAAGACTTTTACATCTGTGTTAGAAAGATTATCTAAAATAGATGAGGCTCAAAAAAAGATAGATACTTTATCAACAGATATAGTATCACTTCAGTCTATTTTAACTGATAAGAAATCTCGTGGTATATTTGGTGAAGTTAATTTAAAACATATATTAGTTAGTGTTTTTGGAGAAAATAATGATAACATATATAAAATGCAATATACTTTTAACAATGGTTATATAGCAGATTGTGTTTTATTTGCACCAGAACCTCTTGGTACAATAGCAATTGATTCTAAATTTCCACTAGATAACTACAGATTAATGATAGATAAAAAAGCTGGTTTAATAGAAAGACAAAACGCTGAGAAAAACTTTAAATCAGATGTAAAAAAACATATTGATGCAATTGCTAATAAATACATAATAAAGGGAGTAACAAGTAATCAAGCTATTATGTTTTTACCTGCAGAAGCAATATTTGCAGAGCTTAATGCATATCATTCTGATATAATAGAATATGCTTATAAAAAGAGGGTTTGGATAACATCTCCAACTACTTTAATGAGTACATTAACTACTATTGAACTTGTTATAAAAAATATAGAAAAAGATAAATATACAAATATTATTCATGAGGAATTAAATAAATTATCAGTAGACTTTAAGCGTTATAAAGAAAGATGGGATAAATTATCTAGAAGTATAGATGCTGTAAGTCGTGATGCAAATGATATACATATTACAACAGATAAAATATCAAAAAGATTTGATGCAATAAATAATGTTGATACTTCAGTATTAACTGATAATAAAAAACTTGACAAGTAATGAATAAAGTGATATTATCATTGTTATTCGCTTTAAAAAGCGAGAAAAGAAAGGATGATATTATGAATTCAGTAAAAAAAGTTGGTAATTCATCAGAATTAAATTTTTTAACAGATGTTAACGATTTAGGTCGTAAAAACAAGTTAGTTGAAGATTTAATATATGGTAACTTAAATGTATTAACCATAGTAGCAGCAGTAGACACTAGTGAACCAAGTACACTAAAAGATATATATGAAGATAGAGAAGCAATGGAGTTATCAGAATTCTCAAAAGCCTTCGATATTGAAGAACAAATGACATATAATCCTGATGGAAAACATTATGCAACTTTAACATTTAAAAAGAAAAATAATAAAAAATAAGTTTCGTTTGAAACTTATTTTTTATTATTAAAATTCTTTCATTGAT
Organism: Mycoplasmatota bacterium; assembly: GCA_022768045.1. Classification (GTDB taxonomy): domain Bacteria; phylum Bacillota_I; class Bacilli_A; order RF39; family UBA660; genus Aphodocola. The sequence continues at coordinate 14,208 of JALEND010000029.1, forward strand.
AATTCAATTATTTTATTCATGTTATCATCATTAGCAGCTATGTTTTTATGAATCATTCCGCACTTTTCACATTTATATATTATTTTATATGTGTCCTTAAATTTTTCAATATCTATAGGAACGAGCATTCCCATGCAGGTATTTAATCTGTCTCCAGGATTAATATCAACATGTTTAGAGTATAGACAGTAAGGGCAATGATCTCTTGCAGTGTAATTTAATTTAGTAACATTTCTTTTACAGTTTTCACAAACAAAGTTTTCGTCTTTCATAGTAAATTTTTTCAAAATATATCACCTGTAATAAATTATAGCAAATATTTAAAATATTGTCTAAATATGTTATAATTATTAAAGAAATTAGGTGAAGTAGATGATTGTAAAAAAAATTAACAGACCGGATATAAAACAATTAATAGAAGAACAAACATTTAATAATAAGATATATAGAATCTGTGATAGTTATGCTCCTAAGTTAGGATTTATTAATACTAGTATTAATATAACAACAAAAGAAATTGAAACGGATTTCGAATATAATTTAGAAAGAGGATTAAGCTACGAAAATGGAGAAATTAAATCATATTTTATAAAACTTAATAAAAATGGTTCTTCGTTTGAAAGTGCTTTTACTAGTGATCAGTTAAAATATTATGATGAGATAATAAATGAGTTTGAAACTTTAATTTCATCTGGTATGTCTTCTTTTACAAATGAATCGTTAAGTGTATATAATAAATTTAAATGTGAATTTGTTAAGGTAAATGGTGGTAGTCATGCAATATAAAGTAACTATAGATAATTTTGATGGTCCGTTAGATTTATTATTGCACCTAATTAAAGAACAAGATATTGATATATATGATATTAAAATAGAGGAAATAACTAAGCAATATTTAGATTATATAAAAGAGATGAAGGATCTTAATTTATCAGTTGCTAGTGAGTATTTAGTTATGGCATCTGAGTTAATAGAAATGAAGTCAAAAATGCTTTTACCAAAGAAAGAAAAACAAGAAGATGATGAATATGAAGAAGATCCAAGAGAAGTACTTATTGAAAGACTTTTGGCTTATAAAAAATATAAGGAAGTTACTAGTGAGTTTAAGGATTTAGAGTTAACTAGAAAATTAGTTTTTACAAAAGAGCCAGTTAATTTAAGTAGTTATGCTAAAGAAAAAGATATAAAAGAAGATCTTGGGGTAGATGATTTAATTAATGCATTTAATATTCTTATGCAGAAAAAAGAGTTAGATAAACCACTTGCAACTAAAATAACTAAAAAAGAGTTATCTGTGTCTGAAAAAGTAAAAAAGATAAAAGATATATTAAAAGTTAGAAAGAAAATGAACTTTGAAGAAGTATTTGAGGTTCAAAGTAAAGAAGAAGTAATTATAAGTTTTTTATCTATCTTAGAAATGGTAAAGAAAAAAGAAATTTTATTAACTCAAGAAGGTAATTTTAAATCCATAATTATTTCTTTAAGAGAAGGTGATTAATATGAAACAGGGAGTATTAGAAGGACTTTTATTTGTAACAGGAGAAGATGGATTATCATTAGAAGAAATATCAAAGTTACTTGAAATAACTAGTGAAGAAGCTTTAAGTCTTTTAGAAGAATATAAAAAGTCTTTAGAAGATGAAAAAAGGGGACTTAAGTTAGTATTTTTAGGTAACAAGTATAAACTTACTACTAAAGAAGAACATAAATCTTATTATGAATTATTAGTTGATAAAGTAGTTAGTCAAACGCTTTCTCAATCGGCATTAGAAACACTTGCTATAATAGCATATAATAAGTCCATAACAGTTGGTCAAATAGATGAAATAAGAGGAGTTTCATCAAGGGATATGGTTAGAAAATTATTATTTAAAGGGCTAATAGATGTTGATGGTAAAAGTGATTTACCTGGTAAACCTATGCTTTATAAAACAACAGATAAGTTTTTGGATTATTTTAATTTATCATCACTAGATGATTTACCTAAGATAACAATAGAAGAAAAAGAAGAAATGAGTGAAGAAGAAAAAGATTTATTTATTTCTAAATATAAAGAAGAAAAATAAATTTAAATAGAAAGGAAAGTAATAATATGTTAATAGCAGTAATAATTATTTTGTTAGTAATAGTTTTATCATCGATAAGACAAATTAATGAGTATGAAAGAGGGATTAAGTTTACGCTAGGTAAATTTAGTAAAATAATGAGTCCAGGTTGGAAAATTGTGTTACCTATTTTTCAAAGTTATAAGAAAGTTGATATAAGAACAAAGGCTGTTGATGTACCTGAACAAGATGCAATAACAAAAGATAATGTATCTGTTAGAATAAATGCAGTAATATATTATAAAGTTTTTGATGCATCAAAAGCAGTTTTAGAAGTAGAAAATTTCTATTTTGCAGTAGGTCAATTAGCACAAACTACTATGCGTAATGCAGTAGGTTCTGTATCTTTAGATGAACTTTTAAGTGAAAGAGATAAAATATCTGAAGAAATATGTAATATAATTGATAAAGCAACAGATCCTTGGGGAATAAAAGTTGAAAACGTTGAGCTAAAGGATGTATCCCTTCCAGAAGAGATGAAAAGGGTAATTGCTCGTGTTGCAGAGGCTGAAAGAGAAAAAGAAGCAGTAATAACTAAAGCTAAGGGAGAGGTAGAAGCATCTCTTAATTTATCAAAAGCAGCTGATTTAATGAGTAAAACACCAGGTGCAATGCATTTAAGAACTCTATCAACCATAAGTGATATATCATCAGATCAATCAAATACAATTATTTTTGCATTACCAGTTGAAGTATTAAAAAGTTTTGAAGGTAGAGCATTAACTAATGAAAAAATAGAAGAAATAGTAACAAAAGTAACAAAAAAGAAATAGAATTTAAAACTATTTCTTTTTCTTATTTTTTATTTTTTCTCTTTCTTTTAAATCTTTTTTTATTTCATCAACAGTCATATCTTTATATCTTAAAAAAGATTTATAAAACACATTAGGCGTTAAACAATTTTTATCACTTAACTGTTTTTCTTTTTTTACTAAAAATAGGTTATCTCTTAAAAGACTTGGTATTGTTGTAAATAAATGATAAGCTTTTTCTTGATAGTATTTCCATTCTTCTTTTTTTCCTATTAATTCAGCTTCACTACTTGTTAAGTCTAAAATGTTTTGACTTTTAAGAGAGTTAATATATTCTTCTTGTTTTAGAACTTTAATAAGGTCTATTTGACCAGCTAAAATAGATAAAAATACATTTTTATATTCATAAAACTCATTTAGTTTTTTAGAATATTCTGGTATTAATGGTAAAAAAAATGCATCAAAAACTTTATCTGGTTCTTTTGAATTATTATTTAGCACAATATTTTCAAAAATATTTTTATTAATCCAAAAAGAGTGTAATTTATCTTTAACATCTTCTTTTATAACACTTTTATCATAACAATAAAAAATATCATCTTCATCTTCATACTTTTTACTTAGTAGATTTTTAGGTACATCAATTTCATATTCATCTTTTAAAAAACTTATAACTAAGTTTTTGTTATCATTTGAACTATTTTTTATATAAGGAAAAGTGTATTTTCCATTTTCATATAATAGTAAAATCTCTTCTTTAGTATTAAATATTATAATGTTAATTTTTTTCATAATGTTTCCTTTTCTTTAACTGGTATTATAACATACTTAAAGTAAAGTTCAATTATTTTTTTATTATTTTATTCTTATTCATTTTATTTTCTCTTTCTTTTAAATCTTTTTTTATTTCCTCGACTGTTGCGTTTTTATATCTTAAATATGATTTATAAAGTACGTTTGGTGTTAAGTAATTTTTAGAGCTTAATTTTGTTTCTTTTTCTATTAAAAATAAATTATTTCTTAAAATACTTGGTATAGATGAGAATAATTCATATGCTTCTTGCCAGGATTTATACCATACATCTTTCTTACCAATTAATAAAGCTTCTTCGTAAGTTAAATCAAAAAGATTTTGATTTTTAATTGAGTTAATATATTCATTTTGTTTTAATATTTTAATTAAGTTTATATCATTAGCTAAAAGAAAAGCAAACTTTTTTCTATATTTTGCATTAAGTTTATTCATGTCTTTATTTGTAAATGCATAAAACATCTTATCTTGAAAATAATTTTTCTCATCCTTACTTTTAGCTTCTTTAATTAATTTAATATAAGAATCTTTATCTTTGTTGCTATACGTGAATCTACTTTTAAGTACCTTAGACAACATTTTTATTAAGTTAGAATAATCATTCTTATCTTCTAATAAAACGTCTTTTAAATCTCTTTTATCTATCCATACTAAATTTTCTTTATTTTTTTTAAACTCTTCTATGTTATATGGTTCATAAGAATAATAAAATATACCTTTTTTATTATGAGCTCTGTATTCAAAATAATCTTCTTTTGTTTTTATCCCGTATGTATCTTTTAATTTGCTAGCTAAAGTTTTTTTATAATTATCATCATTGTTACAAATAAATGTAGGTATATCATAAATACCATTCTTTTTTGTTAATAAAACTTCATCATTAGTGTTTAAAATAACTACTTTTAATTTTTTCATGGTAACCTCACGTATATAATTTTATCATATAATTATTTAACTTATCAATTATTTTATGTTATTATAAACGTAATATGATGAAGAGGATGATACAAGTGGATTAGGTTTTATATTCATTTTTGTTATGGTAATTGCTGCATTTATAGGAATATCATTTTCATCAAAGAAATAATTATTTGAAATAAAAAAACGACTTATAGTCGTTTTATTTTTATATTGGTACCGGTAGTCGGGCTTGAACCGACACGGTATTACTACCACTAGATTTTGAGTCTAGCGCGTCTACCAATTCCGCCATACCGGCATGTAAGTTAATTATATCATAATAAATATTTTTTTGCTATGTTTTTATATAAAAAGTGATATAATTAATAAAGAGGTGAATGCATATGAAATATTACTGTATTGGTATAAAAGGTTCTGGTATGGCAACATTAGCAGAAATACTTTATGATTTAGGAAATGATGTATCTGGTTATGATGATTATAAAGAATATAAATTTACACAAGAAGGAATTGATAAACGTGGTATTAAAATATATTATGATAATGAACATGAAATAGATAAAGATACAATAGTTACATATTCTAGAGCTTTTTCTGAAGAACATCCTGAAATTAAGAGAGTTAAAAAACTAGGACTTAAGATAATAGCTTATAATGAATTGCTTGGAAAGTTAAGTAGTGAGTTTAAAACAATTGGAGTTAGTGGTACACATGGTAAAACTACTACTTCAACAATGATTTCTCATGTTTTAAATAATACTAAGGGATGTAATTATTTTATTGGTGATGGATCAGGTTTTGCTGATAGAAAAAACAAATTATTTACACTAGAGTCTTGCGAGTTTAATAGACATTTTTTATCATATCATCCTTATTATGCTATTGTAACAAATATAGAGTTAGAGCATACAGAGTGCTATAAAGATATAAATGAAATAATAGAAACTTTTTCATCATTTGCTAATAAGGCAAGTGTTGTAGTAGCTTGTGGTGATGATAGTAATGTAAGACGTATGAAAGTTAATAATAAAGTTACTTATTATGGATTTAATGATGATAATGATGTAGTAGCTAAAAACATTAAATTAAGTAAAGACGGTAGTTCATTTGATGTTTATATAGACGGTAACTTTTATAATCATTTTGATATTCCTTTATTTGGTGATCATATGATACTAGATGCACTAGCATGTATTACAATCTGTAACATGGAGGGTGTAAAAAAAGAGGATGTTGCATCACTTCTTTTGACTTTTAAAAATGCAAAGAGAAGATTTAAGGAAACTACTTTTGGTGATGTTGTGGTAATTGATGATTATGCACATCATCCAACAGAGATAAGAGTTACTATAGAGTCAGCTAGAAAAAAATATAGTGATAAAAAAATAGTAGCAGTATTTTTACCAAATACATATTCTAGAACTAAGGCATTAATGAAAGATTTTATAAGTGCGTTAAAAGAGGCTGATAAAGCTTATGTTATGGATATACACTGTGATAGAGAAAGACAAGAAGATTATGAAGGTGTTAGTAGTGATGAAATAATAAATAATGTACCTAATGCTGAAAAAATATCAATAGATAGTGTTCAAAAATTATTAGAGTATAAGAATGCTGCAATATGTTTTATGAGTTGTACAAATATTTATGAAATAGAAGATAAATTTAAAGAATTACTTGAAAATAAAAATAATTAAAAAGTCATCATATTAATGGTGATTTTTTTTAAAATTTAATTAGTTATCTATCTTATTTTTTATCATATAATTTTTATGAAGGAGGGATTTTTTTGTTACCAAATGTTCCTCCTAAGTTATTTTCTTTATCAGCGGTTGTAGTAGGATACATTTTAATAGATGATATGACTGCAAATGAACAAAATGCCATTGGAAACTGGCTTATGCTTGTTGCACAAGTTTTATCTACTAATGCTTTTTATAGAGCAGTTATGCAAGAAAGAGGATTAGAAAGGGAAGGCTCTACAGAAACTGGTAGAAATAACGCTGATACTTTTTCTGGTATAAATTTTAATAATGATGATGAAAATATAAGTGATAAGAAAAGTACTTTAAAAATGCTCGAAAAGATGGTTACAGCAATTCAAAAAGAAATAGAAGATTTAAAAAATAATTAATATTGACTTTAATAATCTTTTGAATATAATAGTAGCTACTGATTAAGAGGTTATTATGAAATTTTTTAAAGATAGAAATAAATATGTGGATGAAAAAGAAGTAAGGTTAAGAAACTTTTTGTTAAAAAATAAAAATAATTATTCATCAGATGAATATGATTATTTAATTAATCATTATGGTGATTTTTATTATAATCCAGAATATGCCTGTGATATATTATCTGAATTATATTCAAAGTTTGGAATAATATCAAAAGAAAAAGATTTCTATTATGGAGTATTTAATAAGATAAATAATATTTATGGTTTAAATAGAGATATTGTTGAAGTAGCATCAGGCACTTATCCTAGATTAGCTGAAATAATAGGTGAGTATCAAAGTAAGAATAAGTTTGGTTCTATTAAAACTTATGATCCTAAAATAGTTATTTCATCATTAAAAAACGTTGAGATAAATAAGTGTAATTTTAGTTTAGATACACCTGTTAAAAAAGATAGTTTGTTAGTTGCAACATTTCCTTGTGAGGTAACTTTAGATATAATTAGAAATGCCAATAATAATGATTTAGAATTTTTAATTTTCTTATGTGGCTGTACTCATGATGGTTTTAATAATTATGAAGAGTGGGAAGATTATGTTTTTGATTTTGCAAATCAGTCATCTAATGATAGGTTTAAGATTTATAAAGATTCTTTAGATGAAGCATACTCTGTTCCATGGAAGTTAATATATAAAGTAAAAAACACCTAATTATTAGATGTTTCTTTTTTTATCCACAGCATAATTAAATTTACAATAAAATCTATTTCCTTTTTTGTTAAATTTCTTCCCTTAGGAATTTTGTACCATTTTTCTAAACATCCTCTGCAGCAGCAGGCACATGCATGTTGAGCAATAAATACAGGATGACCTTTCATTGGAGTTTGTTTTCCATCATTTTGTATAGAGCTTGGTGCAAGTCTTTTATTTATAAAGTCATATGCATGTTCTTTAATTTTTTTGTATCCTTTTTCATTAATATAATCAATCATGTATTTTCTTAAATGAAAACTACTTCTAAATTTAGACTTAGATAAATTATTTAATATGTCTTGATATGTCACTTTAAATCACCTTAATTACTTTTTATTATAATACTTTTTTTTATTTTTGTTATAAATAAGTGTAATTTGCAAATAATATTATTTAGTTATATGTCAAATTATAATAAAAAAACAAATAATCTTGACGGTAAATCTTTTATATTGTATCATAATATGTGTATAAGATAGTAAGAAAGTAGGTTTTAGTTATGAATTTTTATTTTAAAAAAGAAGAAGAAAAACTTAAAGTAGGACGACCAAAACTTGCAGACACTAAGCAAAAGAAAAATGCACTTATTTTAAGTGTATCATCAATAATGGTAGCAATATGTTTAGTGTTTGGTGGACTATTTGATTTAAATATAATAAATACAGATAAGTTAAAAGGATCTATTTTTGGGACAACTATAACAGGTTCTAAAGTTTACAAAGGCGTTTTAATAAGTGTTCCTAAAAAAGTACTTTTAGGTGATCCGGAAGGTTCAGAGCAGTATAAGGGTGCTACTATATATGATAAAAATAATTTTAATGTAACTATTAATAATACCACTGATAAAGAGATGACTGATGTAACTTATTCTCTTAGTGGAACAGGTGATTTAACAGGTGCCGATGGTGGAACTACTAATATTCAAAGTAATGGATTCCCTGCATCAGTAGCAGCTAATACTAAAGTAGAAACTAAGTTCTATGGTGGAGTAAAAGATGCTTATGATTATAAAGATGTACAAGAACAGTTGATTATAAGCTATAAGGTAGATGGTGAAAGCTTTAATGAAATATATGATATAAACTTTTATCATGCAATTTATGGTAATGATTATTTAAAGAGCTTACCTCTAGTTGATTCTGAAGAAAGTACTGGAGAGTATGCTTATTCTGGAAATGAAAGTGAGACTTTTTACTATAAATCTAATAGAAGTAAAGTATTTATGGATAAAAGAGAAGACTTATATGATATGAATGTTAATTTTTCATATAAAACGATATTTTCAAATATTGTAATAATATTAGCACCACAAGCTGCTAGATCTGTTGCAATGAGTGCAGATGGTGATGCTAAGTTATCTGATTATATTAATTTTGGTAGTTCAGATAATGGTCATACTTATAAAGTAAAAAGTGCAACTGACTATGAAACTTTTGATAACCCATCGCACAGATTATGGGGAAGTGTAAAACAGACAACAAATGGAACTGTTCCAATTAAACTTCCAGTTTATGCAGAATATTCTAAGAAAAAATGGACTGGTTCTTATGAATATCAATATGCTACTAGTGATACAACAAAATTTACTAGAACAAAAGATGTAACTATTGATCTTACTATTTATGATAAATCTATATTAGAGAAAAAATTAGTTGAAGCATCAGCTAAAATAGATAAGTATGATGATGATTATTACAAAGTAGATACTTATAATAATTATATTAATGCAGCAAAAGAAGTTTATAAAACAAGAAATACAACTCAAGCTAAAATAGATGAAGCAATTAAAAATCTTGATACTGTAATAAATGCTACGCCAGAAGAAAAAGAAGCTGATTATACAAAGTATAATGAAATAATAAGTAAGATTGTTTCACTAGATAGTGAGTTTTATAAAGATAATGAAGAATATAAAAAATTAATTGAAGAATATAATAATAGAAATAATTATAATAATTTTAAGAAAAGTAACCAATCTACGCTAGATACATATGTTAGTACATTAACTTCAATTTATAATAACATACCAGGTAATTATACAGAAGTTGATTTTGCTATTGATAGAGCTAATAAGATAAGTAATGAAATAGAGGTAGCAGGAGTTAAATATAATAGATATACAGATGAGTCTTATAAAGCTTTAACAGATGCTGTTGCAAATGTTGTAACTGGTAAAAAGGTTAAAGATCAAAGTGAAATAGATTCGTATGCAGAAAACATTAATAATGCTATTAAAAATTTAAAAGATCATGCAGCAGATTATGCAAAAGTAGATGAAGCAATTAATGCTGTACCTAAAAATGAAATAGAAGTAGATGGAATTAAGTATAAAAGATATACAGATGAATCTTATAAAGTATTAACTGATTTAATAAGTAGTATAGAAGAAAGTAAAAAGACAAAGACTGTATTAGATCAAGAAGAAGTAAATGGCTATGTTAATAATATTGAAAATGCTATAAATGGTTTAAAAGATCATGCAGCAGATTATGCAAAAGTAGATGAAGCAATTAATGCTGTACCTAAAAATGAGATAGAAGTATCAGGCGTTAAATATAAAAGATATACAGAAGACTCTTATAAGAAGGTAACAGATTTAGTTGCAAGTGTAGTAAGAGATAAAAAGGTAACAGAGCAAGCTGCAGTTAATAAATATGCAACTGATATTAAAAATGCTATAAATGCTTTAAAAGATCATGCAGCATATTATACAAAAGTAGATGAAAAAATTAAATCAGTACCAAAAAATGAGATAGAAGTATCTGGTACTAAATATAAAAGATATACAGATGAATCTTATAAAGTATTAACTGATTTAATTACAAAGATACAAAATGAGGAAAAAAATAGCCCGAAAACAGTATTAGAGCAAGAAAAAGTAAATAAATATATTACAGAAATAGATAATGCTATAAATGGTTTAAAAGATCATGCAGCTGATTATACAAAAGTAGATGAAGCAATTAATAAAGCTAAGGAGAAACTTGGCGATAAATTAGTTAATGAAATAGAAATAGATGGCGTTAAGTATGAAAGATATACATCTGATTCTTATAAAGCTGTAATAGATGCAATAAATAGTGTTGTTAAAGGTAAATTAGTTACAGAGCAAGAAATTGTTAATAAGTATGCAGCAGATATTAATAACGCAGTTAAAAACTTAAAAGATCATGCAGCTGATTATACAAAAGTAGATGAAGCAATTAGTGCTGTACCTAAAAATGAAATTGAGATAAACGAAGTAAAATATCAAAAATACACAACAGCCTCTTATAAAGAGTTAACTGATTTAATTGATAATATTGATAGAAATAAAACTATATTAGAACAAGAAGAGGTAAATAATTATATAACTTTAATATCTAAGAAAGAAAAAGAATTAGAGTTATGTAAAGCAGATTATAGTAAATTAAAAAATATAACTTCATTAATACCTTATGACTTTTCTATATATAATTTAGAGTCAGTTGAAAAGTTAAATACTTTATTAGATAAAATAAAGAACTTAGATTCAGAACTTAAGATAACTAGTCAAGATAAGCTTGATAGTTTAATAAAAGAAATAGATGAAGTATTAAGTAGTTTGAAATTAAAAGATACTAGTGTTACTACTAAGTATGATAATAAATATGATGCTAATTATAAGCCGGATAAAAAGGTTATAAAGAAGAATAATAAAGTATCAAAAAGTCATATTGTTAGTATAACAGTAAATGGAAAAGAGCTTGATTTAAATAGCGCTAGTATAACTGTTGAAAATGATGTATCAAAAGCAGATATAAAAGTAGAACTATCAAATTCAAGTGATAAGTATGAAATATATGGTGGTAATATACTTATCGTTGGCGATAATACAATTACTGTTTATGTTTATAATGATAGCGACAGCTATGAATATAAATTTAATATAAAAAGAGAAGATGAAGAATTAACTAGTGTAAAAAAGAAAACTAAAACTACAATTAATAATATTATAAAATATAAAACAAATTCTAAATTGATAATATCAGCTTCTATTTTAGGAGTATTAATAATTGGAACAGTTTGTTATCTTATAATTAAGAAGAAAAATAGTGAGAAATAATTTCTCACTATTTTTTTTAAACCGAAATGGTCGTGTGTATTTAATAAAATAAAAACTAGATGGTAATACCAACTAGTTATTTGACAAATGGTAGCGAGAGAGGGGATCGAACCCACGACCTTTCGGGTATGAACCGAACGCTCTAGCCAGCTGAGCTATCTCGCCATAAAAAACTTTGCATTAATATAATAGCAAGAAAAAGACTATTTATCAAGCCTTTTTTTATAAAAAGTAAAATTAGTTTAAAAAGTTAAAAAAAATTGAAAAAAATGTTGATAAAAATAATTTTAATATTTATAATAGTTAGCTATAAAAACAAATAATGACCATTAAGAAGTAGGTGAAGTTTATGTATAACGGGTATGAAACTGAGGAAATAATGACTGATAACTTAATTTTAATGAAGGGTAAAGAAAAAGACTTTTTAACAGTTTATGAATTTGATTTTAAAAAGTTAAAAGATGTGGATGACGTTTTTGAGTTTTCTAAATCAGATAATAAAAATATAAAGAAATTATTTAATAGAGGTAGTAAAAGATACTATGAAAGGTGTAAAAAAGCACATATATTTGATTGGATAATATATAAAGATAATAAGGCTATAGGAAATGTATTTACATTAGATGAAAACTTTGATAATAAAAGTGTTGGATTAAAAGTAAATATTCATCCAAATAGTTGGAGAAAAGGTTATGCAACTGAAACTCTTGTTAATGTAATTAACTTTCTTTTTAAAGAAGGGTATGATAACGTTATTTGTAGTTATGAAGATGGTAATAAGAAAGCTAAAAGATTACTTGAAAAACTAGGTTTTAAAGCTTATAAAATACTTAATGATTCATCAGCTACTTTAAAAAATAATTTAGTTGATGTATATAGTTTAATAATAGAAAAAGAAGATTGGTTATCTAGAACTAGTAAAATTAAATTATAAGTTTTTTATAAAGATTATTTATGTGCTATAATTATAGTAGAGGTGAATGATAATGAAAAATATATTAGTAACAGGTGGAACAGGTTTTATAGGAAGTCATACTTGCGTTGAATTACTTGAAGCAGGTTATGGTGTTGTTATAATTGATAATTTATCTAATTCTAAAAAAGAAGTAGTAAGTTATATTGAAAGAATAACTAATAAAAAAGTTAAGTTTTATGAAGAAGATGTATGTAATAAAGATGCACTAAGAAAGATTTTTAATGAGAATAAAATAGATGCAATAATACATTTTGCAGGTTATAAAGCAGTTGGTGAATCAGTTGCTAAACCTATAATGTATTATAGAAATAACTTAGATTCAACTTTGTCATTAATAGAAGTTGCAAATGAGTTTAATGTTAAAAAAATAGCATTTTCATCTTCTGCGACAGTGTATGGAAAGCCAGATCATCTTCCAATAAAAGAAGATTTTCCTCTTTCTACTACAAATCCATATGGTACAACAAAGCTTATGATAGAAAGAATATTAAAGGATTTATATACTGCAGATAATACCTGGAGTATAGCTATACTTAGATACTTTAATCCAATAGGAGCTCATAAATCAGGTCTTATAGGAGAAAATCCAAATGGAATACCTAATAATTTAATGCCATACATAATTAAAGTAGCAACAGGAGAACTTAAGTGCCTAGGTGTATTTGGTAATGATTATGATACTCATGATGGAACTGGTGTTAGAGATTATATTCATGTTGTTGATTTAGCTAAAGGTCATGTTAAAGCAATAGAAAAGATATTAAATGAAACAGGTTGTGATGCTTATAATCTTGGTACTGGAAAAGGTTATAGCGTACTTGACTTAGTTAATACATTTATGAAAGTAAACAATGTAGATGTTAAATATGAAATAAAAGAAAGACGTAAAGGGGATATAGATGCATGTTATGCTGATCCAAGTTATGCTTATGAAAAGTTAGGTTGGAAAGCAGAAAAAGATATTAATGAAATGTGTCTTGATGCATATAATTTTGTTAAGAAAGACTAGGTGGTAATTATGGATTATAATAAAACCAAAAAAGACTTTTACAAGAAGTTACATTATGAAAGATATGAAGATGTATATAGTACATTTAATTCATATATATCTTTAGGAAAAGATCCAAAAGAAATGCTTGCTTGTTTAAAAGATGCAAGTTTAGAAGCAAGAGGTGGTCAAACTATAGAATCTATGCAAGAAGAAGCTAAAATGTTATCTAGGATATTCGCTGATTTAAAGAAAAAGGAATTGTTAACTAGTAATGATGTAAAATATGTAGAAGACTATATAGAAGATTATAGAAGATTGGTAATAAATGATGAAAAAATTAAATAATGTATTAATCTTTTTATGTTCTCTTGCTGCAGTTTGTTTTTGCATAAGGGATTTAAATGTAGGTTCTTATGATAGAATTCTTGGTGATGTAACAGTTCCTTTTGTATTATTAATACCTAGAATAATGGGTAAAATATTTAAGATAAAAATAACTTCTGCCATGGAATTGGTGTATGTATTATTTATAATTTTAGCTCAGTTTTTAGGAAGTGTAGTTAATTTATATAATAAGATTTGGTGGTATGATTTATTTGCTCACTTTTTATCAGGTATTTTAACTTCTGTTTTATCACTTGTTGTTTTAAACTGGTTTGGTGTGTACAATAGAAAAAATAAATGGTTTAACTTTTTATTTATAATATCATTTACACTTATGATTGCATCTATTTGGGAATTTATGGAATTTGGTACTGATACATTTTTTGGTATGAATGTTCAGCATTCTATAGAAACAGGAGTTCGTGATACTATGGAAGATATGTTAGTTGCATTTTTAGGTAGCTTAATAGTTAGTATATCTTACTTAGTAGAAAATAAAGTAGCTAAAAATGGATTTTTAAAAAGAGTAGTTAGTGACCTTAAATAGGCGCTAGCTCTCTTTTTTTATACCATAAATATTACTTATAGGATCTTTAAATAAATCACATTTTAACGGATTATATGTTAAGTATGTAAATAAAGCATAAATTATTATTGCAAATATAATAGCTAAGTTTTCCATTTTTAAATCCTTTTTTATGTTAATTATATATATCGTTATTACTTGTGAAATAATTATTACTATAAGCATTAAAAATATTGTAAGAGGAAGTTTTTCTCCGATTGTATAATAAATTGGTAAATATATAATTAGAAAAATAAACACAGATGATAACGCTGCAATTACATTTGATATACAAACATTTTTATAATTAAGATGTTTTACCTTTACTATTATTTTTTGTATTACTCCTGAAATTAAAATACTTCCAAAAATTATTTTCATGTGTTCAAATATTGATTCATTAACTGGTGATATTATGCTAGTTATAAAATTAGGTGCTTTATCATATAAAAAGTGTAGTGGAAAACATATTACAAACGCCATTATAACTCCTAGCGTTTTAAGTTTTTTAAGTGACATGTACTTATCTCCTTTCAATTAAATAATATGAATTTTATTTACATATTTATGCTTTACAAATATTAGCTTATAAGTATAATAAAAATTACTATAAATATAATTTAATTATGAAAGGAAGTTATTTATGAAAGACTTAATAGAGAAAAAAATATATTTAGGCGAATTAAGAAATTTAAATTATAATACAATTGGTGAATTTAAAGAAAATCTAGCACTTGTTTCAATAAATAAACATGACCTTTCTGATAATTTATATGGTTTTATAGATGAAAATTTAAATGAGAAGATAAAACCAGAGTATATAGAGGCTACTTCTTTTAGTGAAGGACTTTCAGCTGTTAGAAAAGAAAATTCTAAAGAGTTTATTTACATAGATAAGAATAATAAAGTTATTTTAAGTGGTAATTATGAAAAAGCTTATCCATTTAAAGATGGCCTTGCAAAGGTTATAATAAATAAAAAAGAAGTATTTATAAATAAAGATGGAGAAATAGTTATTAAACCAAAATATAAAACTGATAATGAGTTTAGAGATGGTATGATAAGAATTTATAAGTTAAAATCAGTTTTTGATATTAATAAAGGTAGACAATTTCATTATTTAGTTGGATATATGAATAAAAATGGAGAAGTAGTAGTTAAACCAAAGTATTTAAATACATCAGGTGAGTTTTGTGAAGGTTTAGCTTACGTAAAATCTAGTAAAAATAAAGAATACTTTATAGATAAAAACGGAGATGAAGTAATAAAACAAAAACGATCAAAAAGAAATTTATATAATTTACAATTTAAAGAGGGACTAGCTGTTATAAATAATACTTCAAAATCTTATTATATAGATAAAACAGGAAAAAAGGTCTTTGAAAAAGATTTTGATGATGCAGATATATTTAGCGAAGGTTTAGCACCTGTTAAAGTAAATAATAAGTGGGGATTTATAAATAAAAGTGGTATTTTAGTTATAGACGCAAAATATGATAGTGTTTCTAAATTTAAATTAGGGCATGCAATAGTTAGTATAAGAGGTAAAAATACGTTTATAGATAAAACAGGAAAAGAACTTTCTGACTTTATTTATTCAAGTGCAATAATATTAAATGATAGATATGTTTATTTATATACAAAAGATATTATTCTTGACCTTAAAAATACAATATATGAGGTTAGTATTAGAGTAAATGATAACATTAAAAAGATGACTTTTAATAGTGAAAAAGGAGCAGATGATTTTATAGATAATATAAAAGATTATGTTTATAATGAAACTATAAGAAAAAATGAAGAGATAAATAATTATGTTTTACCTCTTATTAAGAAGGCAAGAAAAGATGAATATCTTATAAATAAAAGGTATGAAGATGATATGATTAATAAAATTAATGATTATTATAAAAAGGGTTTTAGAAAGTGAAAAAGTATTTTTTTGCTTTTTATTTGACTTTAGTTTTTAATAATTATACAATTGTACTTAGTAAGAAAGAAGGTACAAAATGGATTTAAATAAAGAAAGGTATATAATACTAGAAATTATTCCAACTAAAGTTTTTGGTGGAGATGTAGCACAACTTTCTGCACTTAAAATTAATGGGGTAAAGTTAGAAGATAGATTTGATTATAGATTAGATAAAAGTAAAATAAATTCATTAGATATACTTAATATGACTAATTATGATAATGAGTCATTTAAGTATGCTAAGACAACTAAAACAATCATGAAAAACTTTAGTAAATTTATAGAAGATTTACCTTTATTAATAATAGATAATTCATATACAAGAAACTATTTAGAAGAGTTTGATAATAAAAAAGAGTCTGTGTTTAAATACCTTAATTTAGATGTAAGTGATGATGTGTTTGATAAACTTATGAATAAGTATAATTTAGAGCCTAGTAATTACTTGGTTGACTTACTTTATGAGGCTTTAATTAAGGAGCTATAAAATGGAAGTTGAAAGTGTAAAAACAGGTATTTTAGATGAAAATTGTTATGTTTTATCAAAAGAAGATGAATGCTTAATAATAGATCCAGGAGATGACTTTAGTAAAATAAAAAAGTTAGTAGGTAAAAGAAAAGTATTAGGTGTTTTAATTACTCATTACCATTTTGATCATATAGGTGCATTAGATGATGTGCTTATTAATTATAAAACGAGTTTAATTGATTATAAAAGTTATGAGTATCAAAATATTGGACCTTTTTCTTTTGAGATAATAAAAACTCCAGGTCATAAAGATGATGCTGTAACATATTACTTTAAAGATGAAAAAATAATGTTTGTTGGAGATTTTATATTCAAAGGTACAATTGGAAGATGTGATTTAAAGGGTGGTAATATAAATGATATGAAAAGAAGTATTAACTTAATAAAAAAGTATGATAAAAAAATTAAGTTATACCCAGGTCATGGTGATTATACAACTCTAGAGTATGAAATGAATAATAATTTATATATGAGGTGATTTATATGAGTAAAAAAGTTGTTATATTAGGTGGAGGAACAGGAACATCTACATTAGTTAGAGGTTTAAAAGAATTTCCTATTGATATATCAGTTGTTGTATCTGTATGTGATGATGGGTCTTCTACAGGTAAATTAAGAAAAGAATTTGATGTTCCTGCAGTAGGTGATTTAAGAAATGTATTATCTGCATTATCTGATACAGAGCCTTTATTTGAGAGTTTATTAGAGTATAGATTTAATACATCTAGTGATTTAAATGGGCATGCAATAGGCAATCTTTTGCTAGTTGCTTTATGTAATATAACTGGTAATATGTCGGATGGTATAAAGTCTTTATCTAAAGTACTTAACATAAAGGGTAATGTTTTACCTTTAACAGAAGATAATGTTGTTTTAATGGGAAATATGAATGATGGTAAGGTAATAGAAGGAGAACATAATATAACAGAGTATAAAGAAAATATAAAAGATATTTATTATAAAGAAGAACCTAAGATAAATCCAGAAGTATTAGATGCTATAAAAAGCGCTGATATGATAATACTTAGTATGGGTAGTCTATATACTAGTGTTATTTGTAATTTAATAAGTAAAGATGTTATAGATGCAATTGATAAGTCTAAAGGTCAAATAATGTATGTATGTAATATGTTTACTCAGCCAGGTGAAACAGATAACTTTACCGTAAGTGATCATGTTAAAACCCTAAATAATTATCTAGGAAAAAGAAAGATAGAAACTGTTATAGTAAATAGCGGAAAAATACCTAAGAAGTTTATTTCAAAATATCATAGAGAAGAGGAAAAAGACCCAGTTATTATAGATAAAAAAGAACTTGATAAATTAAATATTAATATAATAAAAGATGATTTTATAAAGTTAAGAGATAAAGGACTTAAGCATAACTCTATAAAACTTTCTCTTAGAATATTTGAAGAATTAATAAAATAGCACAATATAAGGTGCTTTTTTTAAAACTTTGTAGTATTATATATATAACGTAATTTTAAGTAGTATAGGGGGATTTTATTATGGAAGAAATGAAAAAACACTTTCCTAAATTAGAAGATAATTTTGTAACTAGTTTTTCTGATTATTTAGATTTAATACCAAATTGTAAACAGTTTAATTATGATGATATATCTTTAATTTATAAAGCTTTATATAAGGCAGATTTATTACATAAAAATAGTCATCCAAGAAAAACTGGAGAACCTTATATAACACATCCTATTGCAGTATCAAGTATTCTTGCTAAATATGGGTTAGATGCTGAATGTTGTGCAGCAGCATTACTTCATGATACGGTAGAAGATACTAAGTATACATTAAATGATTGTGAAAAAGACTTTGGTAGTACAATTGCAACACTTGTTGATGGAGTTACTAAGGTTGGTCATGATGTAAATAAAGAAACTCATGATAAGATTATAAAAAGTGTTGATAGGGATGTTAGATCACTTGCGATTAAAGGTGGAGATAGATTTCATAATTTATGTACATTAGCTCCTATGAAAAGGGAAAAACAAATAGAAATTGCTAATGAAACTAATACATTTTATGTTCCAGCATTAAAAATACTTGGTATTTATAAATTAAAAGATGAATTCCAAGACCTTTGTTTTTATTACCTTCATACAGATGAATTCTTAAGGTTTGAAAAAAAGAGAAATAAATTAAAACAAAATTATACTCATATATGTAATATGTTTGGTGATGAGGTTCAAGAAAAACTTAGTAAGATGGGTATTGGTATGTATTTTCAGTCCCGTATAAAAAACATAGGTGCTATGTATGAAGAAGCTTTAAAAACAGGAAATATTAATAATATTGATGATTTGCTAGCTATAAAGATGGTATTAAAAAAACAGGAAAATTGTTATCAGGCTCTTGGCGTAGTAAATGAATTAGGTGAGTTTGTAAAAGGTAAAACAAAAGATTTTATTGCATCACCTAAGTCTAATGGGTATAGATCGCTTAATACAAACGTAAAATATCAAGATGCTAATATACAAGTTAGAATAAGAACAGAAGAAATGCAAATGGCTAATGATTTAGGAGTTTTTGCAAATTTAAATGAAGATGTTCAAAAAAAGATTAATAGTGAAATGAAAAAATCTTTGAATAAGTTAAAAAATAAGTAAAGGAAAATAGGGTATATGAAGAAAATAAAAAAAGAATATATATTTATTTTAGTGCTTTTAATTATGTTTTTTGCTCTTACATATTTTGTTAAAAAAGGAAGTATGGATGAGTTAGATAAAAAAGTATTTGATATTTTAATAAATGTAAAGTGTAAACCTTTAACAAGTATTTTATTTGTTATTACTAATTTAGGCTCTAGTATTGGGGTTATCTTAATTTTACTTCTTCTTTTAATACCATTTATTAAAAATAAAGAATTATCAAGCTACAAATATACGGTAATAGATGTTATATCAGGTGTTATTATAATGAAGTTAATAAAAGATGTTATAAGAAGAGTAAGGCCTTCATGGAAATGGATTAGTCAAGGTGGATTTAGTTATCCATCAGGTCATACAATATCAGCTATCTTATTATATGGTAGTTTAATTTTAATAATAAATAAAAAGATGTCTGGTAAACCAAAAAAGGTAGCAACCTTTTTAGCAAGTCTTATGATGATATTAATTCCTGTAAGCAGAATATATTTTGGTGTTCACTATTTAACAGACGTTTTAGCAAGCATAATTTTAGGATTTATTATTCTTATAATAACTAATATTTTTATGAGCAAGGAGTTTTTAAATGATAAAAATAAAGTTAGAAAATAAATTTAAATTATATGATACTGTAACATGTGGTCAGATATTTAGATTTTATGAATTAGATGATAATAGTTTTGACATAATTCTTAGTGATAGGGTAATAAACGTTTATCAAAAAAATAATTATTTATACGTAACATCTAACAAAGAAGATAACTTAAAAGAAGTTGTTATAAATTATTTTGACTTAGAAAATGATTATGAGAAAATGAATGATTATTTAATTAAGAAAGATGATAAATTAAAAGATGCTATATCATTTTCAAGTGGTCTTACAATGATAAGACAACAACCTTTTGAAACTATATTTGAATATATTATTTCTGCTAATAATGGTGTACCACAAATTACAAATTCATTAAACTTAGTATCAGAAAAGTATGGCAGGAAAGTTAATTTTAATGATAAAGAATACTTTCTTTTTCCAAGTAGTGAAGATTTAAAAGATGTAACAGAGTCTGATTTAAGAAATTGTAAAGTTGGGTTTAGAGATAAATATTTGAAAAAAATAATAGATAAAGTGAATAAAGGCGAATTTGATATTAATTCTATTTTTGAAATGGATACGCAAACAGCTTTAAATAAATTAATGGAAAATAATGGTATAGGGCCTAAAGTAGCTTCTTGTATTCTTCTTTTTGCTTATCAAAAATATGATGTTTTTCCAATTGATACATGGGTTAAAAAAATAATGAAAAATAACTATGAAATAGAAGGAGAAAAAAACATAAGAAAATTTGCTAAAGAAACTTATGGTAAATATAGTGGAATAGCAATTCAGTATTTATTTAATTATAGTAGAAATAGTTAGGAAGTTTTTTCTAACTTTTTTGTTCGCATTCATTTCAATATATTGACTTGAAAAAAGAAAACATGATATTATAAAAAAAGTAAAATAAATAAAAATAGGAGATTATAAACATGTTTAAGAAAAAGGAAAAGCTAAGAGTTGGAAGACCAAAACTAGCAGATAGTAATTTAAAGAAGATGTCACTTTTAATAAGTGCTATATGTTTTGTAATGGTAATAGGATTAATATTTGGAGGATTATTAGA
>JALEND010000030.1 GCA_022768045.1 Mycoplasmatota bacterium
TATAGCTCGTCCTAAAACAAATGGATATCAATCTCTTCACACAACTGTTTTTGGTGTTAATGGAAAGTTATTTGAAGTTCAAATAAGAACTTATGAAATGGATAAGGTAGCAGAATATGGTTTTGCTTCACACTGGTCTTATAAAGAACATGGTGTAAATAAAATAAATGATATGGAGTTAAAGTTAAAATCATTTAGAAGTGTTATAGAGCTTAATGAACAACAAGTTGAAAGTAAGGAATTTGTTGACACTGTTAAAAACGAAGTGTTTAATCCTAGTAACATATATGTATATACTCCAAAAGGTGACGTTTTTGAATTACCAATAGGATCAACACCGATAGACTTTGCATATAGAGTTCATACATCAGTTGGACATCAAATGGTTGGTGCTATTGTAAATGATAATATAGTACCTCTTGATTATAAATTAAAAGATGGAGATATTGTTAAAATAAACACTAATAAAAATAGTAAAGGTCCATCACAAGAGTGGCTTAATATTGCTTTTACAACAAGTGCTAAAAACAAGATAAAAACTTTCTTTAGTAAAATAGATAAAGAACAAACTATATCATCTGGTAAGGAAAGCTTAACAAAGATGATAAGAAGAAAAAAACTATCCATTAATGATATATTAGATAGTAAAAAAATATCACCCGTTTTAGATGAGTTAGGCCTTAATAATGAAAACGACTTATTTTATGAAATTGGTATAGGTAAATATAATCCAACTTCTGTAATAAAAATGGTTTTAGGTGAAAAAGAAGAAGAAAATAAAATTGCTGCTAAAATATCTAAGTATTCAACAAAAGATATGCAAGCAAATGGAGATATTATAATTGATGGTATAAATGATCTTAAAATATCATTTGGAGGATGCTGCTTACCTGTTAAAGGTGATGATATAGTAGGCTATATATCTAAAGGAAATGGTATTACAATACATAGAAAGAACTGTCATAACATAGTTGATGTAACAGATAGAATAATAGATGCTAAATGGAATATGGAATCTGATAAGAAGTATGTATCAAATGTAATTATTTATACTGAGAAAAAAGATAATATCTTACTTGATATAATATCTAAAACTACTGCACTAAATATTGCAGTTAAAAGTGTAAATACAATAGTAAGTGATGATTATAATACTTATGATTTAGATGTTGTAGTGCCTAATTTAGAAAAATTAAATAACTATATAAACATAATGGAACAATTACCATATGTTACATCTGTTATAAGAGGTAATAAATAATGAAAGTAATTATACAAAGAGTATCAACTTCTAGCGTTGAAATAAATAAAAAAATAGTTGGAAAAATAGATAATGGTTACATGGTATTAGTATCATTTACTAATGGTGATACTAAAAAAATAGTTAATAAAATGGTAAATAAAATAGTTAATTTAAGAATATTTGAAGATGAAAATGATAAATTGAATTATAGTCTTAAAGATGTTAATGGAAGTATTTTATCAATATCACAATTTACTTTGTATGCTAAGTTAAATGGTAGAAGGCCTTCATTTACCGATGCTTTAAATTATAAAGAAGCTAGTCTTTTATATGATTATTTTAATGAACAATTAAAAAATGAAGAAGTTCATGTAGAAACTGGTGTATTTGGTGAAGATATGAAAGTATCTTTAATAAATGATGGACCAATTACCATAATTATTGATAGTAAATATGATTTTTAAATCATTTAAAAAAATATAGAAATAAAAAATTGACTAATCATAAAAAATATACTAAAATATAGATATGTTTTTAGTAAGAAGTGACAGCTTACAATATAAATAAAAACAAGACAATTTATAATTAAAAATAAAAGAGCACTTTTGTGAAGTAGGGTGGCACCGTGGACTTATCTAGTTCATCCCTATAAATATGAGGCTCTTTTTTATTTAAAAGGAGGATGTTTATGATAACAAAACCAAAAGGAACTAAAGATATATATGGTATGGAAGCTAAATGCTGGCAATATGTATCAAGGGTAATTGATGAAGTAATGGAAAAATATAATTATAACTTTATTAGAGTGCCCGTATTTGAATCAAGTGAGTTATTTCATAGAGGAGTAGGTGAAACAACTGATATTGTAACTAAAGAAACATATGATTTTACTGATCGTGGTGGAAGAAGTATGACACTTCGTCCTGAAGGTACTGCAGGTGTTGTAAGAAGTTTTATAGAAAATAAAGTATATGGTGATGATAATAAACCAGCTAAATATTATTATAATATGCCAATGTATAGATATGAAAGACCACAAGCTGGTAGACTTCGTGAACTAACTCAGTTTGGTATGGAAATAATAGGAACTGATGATCCACTTTCTGATGCTGAAATAATATCTCTTGCAGTTAATATTTATAGTTTATTAGGATTAAAAGGTATTAAGGTAAATATTAATTCTCTTGGAGATAGTAAGTCAAGAAATAATTATAGAGAGGCATTAATTAAACACTTTGAACCACATAAAGATGAATTATGTTCTGATTGTATAGAAAGATTAGAAAAAAATCCACTTAGAATATTAGATTGTAAAGTAGATAAAGATAAGGAAATTATGAAGACTGCTCCTAAAACAATAGATTATTTAAATGAAGAATCAAAAGAAAGATTTGAAAAAGTTAAAGAGTACTTAGAAATAATGCAAGTTAAGTACGTTGTTGATCCATCTGTTGTAAGAGGACTTGATTATTATAATCATACTGTCTTTGAAATAGAAGCTGATATTGAGGGCTTTGGAGCTCAAAATGTTATTGGTGGTGGAGGAAGATATAATAACATGGTTGAACAATTAGGAGGACCATCTACTCCAGCAATAGGTTTTGCAGCTGGCTTTGATAGATTGATGATAGCACTTGAAAAAGAAAATAAATTACCAAAGATAGATAATTCAGTTGATTTATTCTTGTTATATGTAAATGAAGATGAGAAAAAATATGCTGCTTATTTAACTAATGAACTTAGAATGAGTGGTTTTATAGTTGAAACTGATTACTTAGCAAGAAGTTTAAAAGCAGGATTTAAACAAGCTGATAGATTAAATAGTAAATTTACAATCGTTCTTAATAGTGATGATTTAAAAAATAATGAGGTTAAAGTTAAAAATAATAAAACTAGAGAAGAAGAGTTAGTATCAGTAGATGCTTTAATATACTATTTAGATGAAAATATAGTAGATGAAGAATCTTCTTTAGATGAACATGAATGTAATTGTAATAATTCTTCAGATCATGAATGTTCTTGTGATAAAACTTGTAAATGTAAGGATAAAGAATAATGGATATAATTGAAAACGTTGCTTATGATTTTGAACCTATAGTTGGTTTAGATAGTGAAGGTAAAATAAAAGATTATGATGGTTTTATTGATCCAGAGGGTAATTTTTATAAAGTATCTAAAATATATAAACATAAACCTACTCATGAAGATTGGGCGTTTTATTACCTAACAGAAAAAAGCCATAAATATATAGATGATTTTGTTAATGCCTCATTAAAAGAAAGTTTTAAATTAAATAAATATAAGGATTCTCAGGCTTTATTATTGCATTTTTACAACTGGGTTTACGTAGGTCATGCTCAAAATCCAAATAGAGGTGCAATTATTGTATTTCCAAAAGATAATGAAGAAAATATAACAAGAGAGCAAAAAGCTAGATTAGAAGACTATTTTGGATTTGACAAGTATTCATCTTACATGGAAAAAACAAATGGTCATTCATACGTTGATGGTGAAACATACGATAGATTCTCAACTTATGCTCAATTTAATGAAGGATTATTTGGAAATCAGTTATCAAATAAGATGAAGCTTTTAATAGAAAAAATATCTGGTTTAGAAAAAGATAAAACAAAAGAAAAAGGAAGAAGAAGATAGGAGTGTTAATATGATAAATTTTAAGGAAAACATAGATAAAGAAGTTACTATTTCTGGTTTTGCTGAAAAAGTAAGAAACTTACAGTGGGTACAGTTTATAGTCCTTAGAGCAGAAGGAAAAAGAATTCAAATTACGATAGAAAAATCAGAAGAAAAGAATAAAGAAATGGTAGAAATAGTTAATAATTTAACTAATGAATCAACTATTAAGGTAACTGGTGTTATAAAAGAAAATGAAAAAGTAAAAATGGGTGGTATGGAATTAATACCAAGTTCTATTGAAGTAACTAGCTTATCTGCACCAGAACTACCTATTAGTATTACTAATAAAGATGCAGCACAAATTGATACAAGAATGGATAATCGTTTTATTGATTTAAGAAATGATGTTAATTTTTATATATTTAAAATTCAAACTGAGTTTGTTAAAGCGTTAAGAAATTATTTATATAAAAAAGACTTTACTGAGATTCATACTCCAAAGTTAATTGGTGCAGCATCAGAATCAGGTAGTGAAGTATTCGAAGTAGAATACTTTGGTGATAAAGCATACCTTGCACAATCACCACAGTTTTATAAACAAATGGCAATAGCAGCTGGTTATGAAAAAGTCTTTGAAGTAGCTCCTTGTTTTCGTGCAGAAAACTCAAATACTAATCGTCATGCAACTGAGTTTACTTCATTTGATATAGAATTTGCTAATATTAATTCATATCAAGATGTAATGGACTTAGAAGAGGATTTATTAATAGAAGGTCTTAAAGCAGTTAAGGAAAAATATGGTGATTTAATAAAAGAAAAGTATAATGTAGATGTAGTTATTCCAACAAAGCCATTTCCAAGAATCAAATTAGAGGACTTATATGAAAAATTACATGAAAAGTATGGTTATGAGATTCCAGATCATGATGTTGGTGATATGAATGCAGAAACTGAGAAGTTAACTAGTAAGTTTGCAATGGAAGAATATGGTCATGAATTTATATTTGTTACAGATTTTAGTAAGACAAAAAGAGCATTCTATCATATGAGAAAAGATGATGTACCACAAGGGTATGATTTAATCTGGAAAGGTACTGAAATAACAACTGGTGCACAAAGAGAGCATAGATATGATGTACTAGAAAAGCAAGCTAGTGAAAAAGGTCTTGGAGAAGATATTAAGTTTTATAAAGATTTCTTTAAATATGGTTGCCCACCACATGGAGGTTTTGCACTTGGAATAGATAGAATTACAATGCTACTTCTAAATTTACCATCACTTAAAGAAACTATGTTTATCTTTAGAGGACCTAATAGAATTACACCATAGGATAGTTTTATTTAAATATGTAAATATTATTAATAAAAATGTAAAGGATAAGAAATAAACTTTTTCTTATCCTTTTTCTTATTGAAATTTTACATTCTTTCATATATAATATTTATATAAAGTAGGGCTGGGTGATATTTAATGAAAAATGATATTTATAATTTTGAAAATGACTTTTCTAATAATGGATATTATGGTACTAATTTATGGACAGAAGAAAAATATAGGGTATTAAGTGGTATTAAGCCTGTTTTAATTTCAGCTCCTCATGCTGTTAATCATTTTAGAGATGATGATATAAGAGATGCTGAAAAGTTTACTGGAGCTTTAACTAGATATCTTAGTTATTCTACAAGTAGTTATGCTATTTTTCAAATGTTTACTCATGCAGATCCTAACACAGATAAAGAAAGTTTGTATAAAAATGCAATTATTAACTTAGTTGAAAGTTATGACATAAAGTTATTAATTGATATACATTCTAGTACGTTTAAAGATGATACTGACCTTGATTTAGTAAGTCATTTACATGAAACTTTATGTGGTCATGAAGAAATAGTATCTAAGCTTAAACTTTTATCTAATAAATATGGACTTAAGATTGATGAAAATAATAATCCTAATCCTGAAAAAGAAAATGAGATAATAGCTTCAACATCTCTTGTATGTGGTATTCCATCAATTAGAATTGTTATAAATAACAAAAACATGGTATCACCTGGAGATAATATGAAGTTTAAAAAAATATGTGCAATGTTAGAAGAGTTTATTAATACAATAAAATTTTAAAAAGTGTAAATAAGCATATAATACTATTGTATAAAATATCTATTTAGTGTTATAATATAAGTGACCTAGAGGTATCGGGAGTTAGCACATTTAACCCGCTAAGTTTTAATAGGGAATCAGAATCAATGATGGTGTTCATGCTTAAATTTATTTAAGAAGTCTAAAATCATTGTGGGATGCCCACCTGCGAGAGTGCAGGTTTATTTTGCTAATGATCGACCCTTTGGGTCTTTTTCTTTTATAAAAATTATTATATAATATTATTGGTGAATATATATGGATCAGTATAAAAGATTAATAAAGGTAATAGGGGAAGATAACCTAACAAAATTAATGAATGCTAGAGTTTTATTAGTTGGTATAGGAGGAGTAGGTGGTTCTTCCTTAGAAATGCTAGCAAGAAGTGGTATTTTAAATATAACAGTTATAGATTATGATAAATTTGAGATAACTAACTTAAATAGACAAATACTTTCTTTGTATGAAAATATTGGTGAAAATAAAGTAGATGTAGCTAGAAAAAGAGTTCTTTCTATTAATAATAAATGCAATATTAAAACATATAATTCTTTAGTAGATGAGAGTTTTTTAAATAATTTAGAAGCTGATTTTGACTATATAATAGATGCTTGTGATGATATGAATGCAAAAGTACTTTTAGTTAAGTATGCTATTAAAAATAACATAAAAATAATTTCATCTTGTGGTACAGGTAATAAAATTAATCCAGAAGCTCTTTCTATTACAAATATATGGAAGACTTATAATGATCCTTTAGCCAAAAAGTTTAGATACTTATTAAGAAAAGAAGGTATCAGTTATAAACTTCCTGTTGTATCATCATCTGAAGTACCAATTTTAAAAACAAAAGACATAATAGGTTCTGTTTCAATAGTTCCAAATACGGCAGGAATTTTTCTTGCAAGCTATGTTATAAATGATATATTAAAGGAGAAATAATTATGATTAAAGATTTATATAAATATATATTAATAGAAACATATAAATTAAGTTTATTTAAAGATAATTACACAGACAGTGAATTTTTAATTAAAACGTCTAATAAACAAACTATTAATTATAAAAAATATAGAAATAAAGTTAACAAAAAAATGGAAAATACCAAATGCGTTACAAAATATAAATATCAAAATAAAAAACGTTATTGATATTAGTAAAATAAAATGTTACAATAATCTTATAAAAATAGGAGTTGAAAATAATATGAAAAAAAACATTAAAAATTTACTTTTTATTATGGCAGTATTCATGTGCTCTATGATAAGTGTTAAGGCTGATGGACCAAGTATTACTTGTCCTTCAAGTGCTAAAGTGGGAGAGGCTTTTAAATGTACTATTAAAACAGATATAAGTGTTATGATAGCTACTGATTTAAAAGTATATAAGGGAAGTACTTCAATGAATTCAACAGGCTATATAGAGCTAAAGGCAAATGAAGACGGTAAATATGACGGTTCTCTTACTGACCCTGACGATCCAGATCAAACGGTTTATGATACAAAGACAGTTGTAGTTTCCAATGCAACAACAACTACTACAACAACTAAAAAGACTACTACGACAACAGCAAAGAAATCTGATAATAATTACTTATCAAAG
>JALEND010000001.1 GCA_022768045.1 Mycoplasmatota bacterium
TTGCTGAAATATAGGTATCATTATAAATGAAGAAATAAAAAATAATATGCTAGAATTGTAAAACTATTTTTCTGACTAATAAAAACTTGGAAAACAATAAAGATTGAATACACAAATTCTTTTAAAGGTGAAGGTGATATAAAATGTATAATATTTTAAATATGAGAAAAATATAATCAAAAAATGAATTTGAAGAAGCAAAACAAAGATTATAATATAGGGAAAAAGGAGAGATAAAAATGTATTCTAAAAATGAAGAGGAAATATTTAAAACTTTAAATAGTAGTATAGATGGATTAGATAGTAAAGAAGCGGAGAAAAGATTAAATGATTATGGACAAAATATTATTCTGAATAAAAAGAAAATACCTTGGATTTTAAGATTTTTAAAACAATTTAATGATACTATGATTATCATATTGTTAGTAGTTGCATTGCTTTTATATTTTTATGGGTATTTTTATTCTCATGAATATACTGATACTATAGTAATTCTTTTTGTAGTTTTTATAAATGCTATTGTTGGATTTATACAAGAAGAAAAAGCTGCTTTAATATTAAGAGATTTAAAAAAATATGAAACTAGTACTTGCAAAGTTAAAAGAAATGACAAAATAATAGTAATAAACACCAAAGAATTAGTTCCGGGAGATATAATATATTTAGAATCCGGAGAAACTGTTCCTGCTGATATTAGAATACTTTCATGTGAAAGTTTAAAAGTAGATGAATCAGCGCTAACTGGAGAAAGTGTTCCGGTTCAAAAATGTGACGATGTTTTAAAAGAAAACTTAATTATTCAAGAGCAAAAAAACATGCTCTTTTTAGGAACTAGTATTACTAATGGAAAATGCATTGGTATAGTTATAAGTACAGGAAAAAATACTGAGATAGGTAAGATAGCATTATCACTAAATAAAATTGATAGAATTGAAACACCATTGCAATTAAAGATAAAAGAACTATCTAAAAAAATTACATTAATAGTATTTATAATTTTAATCTTTATATTTATTTTAGCTTTAATTAATAAATACACGATACTTGAAATTATAATGTTATGTTCATCTCTTGCAGTAGCTGCTATTCCTGAAGGATTACCAACAGTAATTACAATAACATTATCCGTTGGAATATCTAATTTAGCAAAAAAGAAAAC
Source organism: Mycoplasmatota bacterium (assembly GCA_022768045.1). Classification (GTDB taxonomy): domain Bacteria; phylum Bacillota_I; class Bacilli_A; order RF39; family UBA660; genus Aphodocola. Next base: position 1,160 of record JALEND010000001.1, read on the forward strand.
AGTAGTAAAACAAATGCAAGCAGTAGAAACACTTGGTGCAATAGATATTATTTGCTCTGATAAGACAGGAACTATAACACAAAATAAAATGACTGTTAAGGATGAATATGTAATAGATGAAAATATGATTAATTACATATGTGCTCTTTGTAATGATGGTCTCATTTATAAAGATAAATATGTAGGTGATCCTACTGAAACTTGTTTATATGATTATCTATATAATAAAAAAATTGATTCTCTTAAATTGAGAAAAAAATGTGAGAGAATATTAGATATACCTTTTGATAGTGAAAGAAAAATGCTTACTACTCTAAATAAAATTGATAATGATGTATATATATTATGCAAAGGTAGTATGGACTCTTTGATTGAAAAAGTAAATCTATCTAAAACTGAAAAACAAGAGATTTTAGATAAAGTTAAGAGTCTATCTAAAAAAGCTTTAAGGACTTTAGGATTTGCTTATAAAAAGTTGAATTATGTACCTAAAAATATTAAAGAGTTAGAAAAAGAAGAAAATAATTTATCTTTTGCTGGTATTTTAGGAATGATAGATCCACCAAGAAAAAGTGTTAAAAAAAGTGTTCTTTTATGTAAAAATGCTGGTATTAGACCCATTATGATTACAGGCGATTCTATAGATACAGCAACAGCTATTGCCAAAGATGTTGGAATTATAAGTAACGACAATGAATCAATACTTGGAAGTGAACTTGATAAGTATAATGATAAGGAATTAAAAGACATAGTAAAAAAATATTCAGTATATGCAAGAGTTAATCCATCACATAAAGAAAGAATCGTTTTTGCTCTTCAAAATAATGGAAAAATAGTAGCGATGACAGGAGATGGAGTAAATGATGCACCTGCTATTAAAGATGCACATGTTGGCGTAGGAATGGGTATTACTGGTACAGATGTTACAAAGTCAGCTTCTGATATAGTATTAATGGATGATTCTTTTTCAACAATTGTTGTAGCAGTTGAAGAAGGAAGAAGAATATATAATAATATCAGAAATAATATAGTATTTTCTCTATCAAGTAATTTTGCTGAAATATTTACTATTATTATAGGATTACTTACTAAAACAACAATTTTATTACCAATTTATATTTTATTTATTGATTTAGTAACAGATTCTATTCCTAGTATATGCTTATCTTTTGAAAAGAGTGAAAATGGCATAATGAATAAAAAACCAAGAGGGATAAATAAGCCTTTATTTACATCATTTATTAAAGCTTGTATTGCATCTTCAGCTATAATTGAAACTATATTTGTAGTTCTTACTTACTTTATTAGTTTAAAAGTGTATGGGCAAGAAACTGCTATGTCTTTAGCACTTCTTTCAATGGTTGTTCAAGAGATAGCTTATTCTATATCTTGTAGAAATTTAAAACAATCAGTTGTTAAACAAGGAATATTTTCTAATAAAGCAATGAATTATGGATTATTATTGATACTTTTAATTGAACTTATAGTATTTGTTACACCAGTTGGAAAATTAATAAATGTAAAATCAATAGACATTAGTTTAATAATAATAGTATTCTTAATAAACTTTATGTCAATATTTATTTATGAATTAATTAAGCCACTATTAGTAAAACGATTTAAAGATTAATATTTAACTTTTGTGTCTTTATCATATACATGCAACTCTTTGTCTCATACCACCAGATAATTCTTTAGGATAATTATTTTTAAATTCAATAAGACCATATTTTTCTAATAAATCATTTACGTATTTTTTATTTTCTTCGTTTAATTCTTTTTTAATTTTTAATCCTAATACTGTGTTTTCATACACAGTTAACCAAGGAAATAGTAAGTCTTCTTGAAACATATATCCAACTTTGATATCTTTATTTTTGAACTTTATTATTCCTGAACTTTTTTCATCTAAGTTCCCAATTATTGATAATATTGTTGATTTTCCACAACCAGATGGACCAATTAAGGTTATAAATTCATTATCATTTATATCCAAACTAATATTATCAACAGCTTTTGTTACCTTATTTTTGGTAATGTAATTTTTTGATAAGTTTTTAATTTGTAATAAGCTTTGCATACTTATCCTAGTAGACTAACTTATCATATGGAACTTTTTTTTCTAATTCTCCAGCGTTAATTATTATATCTTCTAAGTGTTCAAAGTCTTTTTTAGTAATTTTTGTACTATCTGCCCAAGCATCATTTGTTTTATATCTTTTTATTATTTTAGTTAAATCACTTGTTGATAATTCTGGAAAGTATTCTTTTATTTCTTCTGCTATTACACTTTCTTTTTCTTCTCGTACGTGTTTTAAGCCTTTATCTATTGCTTTTTTAAATCCATCAATTACATCTTTATTATTTTTTATATAGCTTTTTTTAGCATTATAAGCTGTATATGGAACTTCACCAGACCATTTTCCAACATATCCAACTATGTAACCTAAACCTTGTTTTTCAACACTTAATGCATTAGGTTCAAAAAGTGTAACAAAGTCAGCATTACCTGATATAAATGCACCTTCCATAGCAGGGAAAGCTACACTAGTATCAATTTCTAAATCCTCTTTAGGATTAATACCATTTTCTTTTAATGCCCATTCAAATGTCATTTCAGGCATTCCGCCTTTTCTTCCACCAATTACTTTTTTACCTTTTAAATCACTTAATTTAAAGTTCTTGTATTTTTTTCTTGATACTAAGAATGCTCCATCTCTTTTTGTTAATCTAGCAAAATTTACTAAGTAATCTTTTTCACCACTATTATATACATATATAGTAGCTTCACTTCCACAAAATCCAATATCTACATCACCAGATAAAACAGCAGCGGTAACTTTATCAGCACCTGCAGTTAATGTCAAGTCTATATTTATGTTATTTTCTTTAAAGTATCCATTTTTAATTGCAACGTATGCAGGGGCATAGAATATTGTGTGTGCAACTTCAGCTACCTTTACTGTTTTTATATCCTTTTTAACATCTTTTTTATCACCTTTCTTATTTATAAAAAAGAAAAGACCAATCGCTACTAAAAATATTAATAGTAACGTAATAATTTTTGTTTTCATAATTCCTCCTTTTTCTAGTAATAATATATTCTTTTTTCTTTTTATTGTGATTTTTTAGAATTAGGTTTACTTTATTCTTTTTTTTCTTTATAATAAATGATAGAGGTAGGCTTATGAGTGATATAAATAATAAAGAAAGTATTAATTTTAATGGTTTAAATCATGATCAAAAAGTTAATTGTATAAAGAACTTATTGTATAGTAAAAACTTAATTTCAGCATTAAACATTATACTTGAAAAAGAGAAAAAAGATTTAGAGTTGATTAATATTATAATTGATTGCTCATCTGATGAGTTAATAGCTAAAAAAATAAAAGAAAATTTATATTTAAACCCAGATAGCTCTATAAAATTATATTTATATTCCAAAATAATAAGTATTTTATCTTTTTATAATAAAAAAATTATTTTAAAAAAATTATTTGATAGTCTTGATAATGATTTATTAAAACAGATTGCTATTTATGAATATACTAATAAAACAGAGGTTTCAAATAGTTCTGAAATATTTAATAAATACTGTCATAAATATAAAAAAGAAGCTTTAGAAAAGTTAAAAAACTCAGATGAGGAAATACTAGAATTAACAATGGAGTTTAACAAATTTAATAATTTAACTAATAAAAAAAATAACAAAGTTTTAATAAGTTTAATAGTAGTAGTTGTTATTTTATTATGCTCTTTAATTGGTTATAAATGGAATTTAGATACAAAGATACTTAATAAGTATAAAGGTACTATATTACCTGGTATTTATCTAAATGATATATCTTTAGAAGGTATGAATTATAATGAGTTAAGTAAGCTAGTTGAAAGTGAAGCTAAAAAAATAATGGATGGAAAAATTACTATTTCAAATGTTAATGGTTCACTAGATTATTCTTATAATGATGTTGGTATAGAAGTTACTCCCTCAGTTGAAGAGGAAATTATAAATTATAATAAAAATATCTCTAGATTTAAAAGACTTTCAATGATAAAGAACAATAAAAAATATAAAACTTTTAAATTAGAAGGTTCTTTAAATGATGAAAAACTTTCTGAGTTTATGAAGAAATTATCAAATGATATAAATAAAGATGCTAAGGAAGATTCTTTTTATGTGGATAAAAATCATAACGTAGTTTATGATGGTGGTACTAATGGATTTACGTTAAATGTAAGTGAAACAAAAAAAGAAATAGAGTCTAAATTAAATAAACTGTCAGCTAATACAAAGGTAGAAGCTAAAGGTGATATAAAAAAGGTTGATATAAAGTATGATAAATATAAAGAAATAAATAAGAAAGTATCTACTTATACAACTTATTTTGCAAATGTAGGTAATAGAGGTCATAACATAGTTCATGCAGCATCTAAGCTAAATGGTACTTTGTTAATGCCAGGAGAAACTTTTTCTTACTTAAAAAAAGTAGGACCTTTTACAGGAAATGGTTATTTACCTGCACCGGTTTATATAAATAGTGAAAATGCAACTGCTAATGGTGGAGGTGTATGTCAATTATCTTCAACTTTATACATGGCAAATTTATATGCTGGTTTAGAAATTGTTTCAAGAAGACCACATACATTTGCAGCACCCTATGTTCCAAAGGGACTAGATGCAACTGTTTATTCGCCTACAACCGATTATAAATTTAAGAATAATTATGATTATCCAATTTATGTAGTATCTTATGTTTCAGGAAATTATTTAACTGTTGATATATGGACCAATGATAAGGCTTTAGGTAATTATACATATGAACCTTATTCATATTATTCTAATGGTGGTTATGAGGCTTATTTGAAGGTATTTGAAAATGGTAAGTATAAGACACAAAGATATTTAGGTAGAAGTAAATATAAAGCACATTAAAGCACTTAAGAAAGTTACTTAGGTGTTTTAAATTGTAATGTAAAATTTGTTTTTGTATATATTTTTTATTACTTTATTATGTTAAAATAGAACTTATGAAAGTTATTTAATAAAAAAATAGTAAGAGGTTTCAAAATGAAAACATTTAATAATGAAAGAATGAAAAAAGTTTGTTTATTTTTTTGTAAAATATTTTTCTTATTATTGATTATATGCTTTTTCTTGAGATATAAAGATGCATTTAAATCAGATTTTAAAAATCTATATAATTTATATAAAATAAAAAGGGAAATAAAAAATACAATAAAAAGTAACTACAAAGGTGTAGATAAAGTAAAATATAAATCTGCCTCACAGTGTGATAGCGATAAATGTATTATATATCTTGGTACTTGTTTTAAATATGAGAAAATAAAAAATTGCAAAAAATATTATTTTGATGTTTACATGAAAGATAAATTTATTATAAAAGGTTATGTTATGTACAAAAATAATAAACAAAAACAAGAAGATTTATATTATAATTTAAATCATTATAAGACTGTAAAAAAGAAAATAGATAATAATATAAAGTATTCTAAAGTTTTATATAGTACAACAATTTACAATAATCCAGATATAAAAATATATTCTAATGAAAATTTAAAAGAAATTATAAGCAAAAGATATATTAAATCTTTAGTAGATACAATTAATTCAAATGATATAGATATGACAATAAAATATAAAGATTCTATATTAAGTACTGATTGTTTAGACTGTATTTACATTAGAAAAAAGCTAAATTATAAAGACTATTCAAATGATAGAGTTGAAATATATTATAATGAAAGCATAAGAAATCGCAGTATTGAAAAGGTTAAACATTTTTTAAATTAAATAATTTCATATAATAATTTAAAATAAAAGAAGAAAATATGAAAGTTGGTGTAATTATGAATTTAGATTATTTAAATGATAGACAAAGAGAAGCTGTTTTATATGGAAATGGTCCTCTTTTAATACTTGCTGGTGCTGGTTCAGGAAAAACAAGTGTTTTAACTAAGAGGGTAGCATATTTAATAAAGGAAAAAAATGTTAATCCTAAAAATATAGTAGCAATTACATTTACTAATAAAGCTGCAAAAGAGATGAAAGAAAGAATTATAAAGGAAGTTGGAATGGATGGATATAATATTCAAATCTCTACATTTCACTCATTTGGTCTTAGAATAATAAAAGAAAATTATGAAAAATTAGGATATGAGAAAAACTTTACAATAATAGATAGTGATGATTCTTTAACTGTTGTAAAAAAAATAATAAAAGATATGGGACTTGATAGTACAAGATATAATCCTAAATATATTAAAAATCAAATAAGTTCATGTAAGAATGAAATGGTAACACCAGAAAAGTATAAAAACTTAGTTAATGATGAAATTACAGATGTAACATATAAAGTATATAAAAAATATCAAGATTCTCTTATTAGAAATAATTCTCTTGACTTTGATGATTTACTTGTTATGCCAATAATATTATTTAAAAATCATAAAGAGGTGCTAGAGCAATATCAAGAGTTATTTAAATATATATTTATAGACGAGTATCAAGATACAAATGAAGCCCAATATATATTATCTAAAATGATAAGTGAAAAGTATAAAAATATTTGTGTTGTAGGTGATGATGCACAAAGTATTTATTCTTGGAGAGGGGCAAACTTTAAAAATATTTTAAATTTTGAAAAAGATTATAATGATGCAAAAGTAATATTACTTGAACAAAATTATCGTTCAACTAAAACAATATTAAATGCTGCAAACTCTGTTATTAAAAATAATACTCAAAAAAAAGATAAGAATTTATGGACGGATAATAAAGAGGGAGATAAAATCAAATATGTGAGAACAAATGATGAAAAGGAAGAAGCATCATTTGTAACTCGTGAAATAAGAAAGTTAAGAGATAATGGTACATCACTTGATGATATAGCTGTTTTATATCGTACTAATGCTCAGTCAAGAACAATAGAAGAAGGCTTTTTAAATAGTAATATTCCATACAAAATAGTAGGGGCATTTGCATTCTATTCTAGAAAAGAAATTAAGGATTTGCTAGCTTACTTAAAACTTATTTATAATGAAAAAGATGATGTTTCTTTAATGCGTATAATAAATTATCCAAAAAGAAAAATAGGTGCTAAAACAATAGATAATTTAAGTATGAATGCAGTATTACAAGAAAAGTCTATGTTTGAAGTTATTGAAAATGGTAAAGAGTTAGAGTTTAAAAAATTAATTTTACAAATGAAAGAAGAAAGTGAAAATTTATCTTTAACTGAAACTATTGATATGGTTCTTGAAAAATCTGGTATTAAAAATGAGCTAGAGTCTGAGCATACATTAGAATCTGATATAAGATTAGAAAACTTAAATGAGTTTAAGTCAATTACTAAGACGTTTGAAGAAGAAAGTGGAGTTGCATCATTGGAAGACTTTTTAAATGAAGTTAGTCTTGTTAGTGATGTAAATGATCAAAAAAATGATGATTCTCCTAAGGTAACTTTAATGACTATTCATGCTGTTAAAGGTTTGGAATTTAAATATGTATTTGTAATTGGAATGGAAGAAAATATATTTCCACATGTTAACTGTATAGAAGGAAATGATGGAGTAGAAGAAGAAAGAAGATTATGTTATGTTGCAATAACAAGAGCTAAGGAAAAGCTTTATTTAGTAAATTCACTTAAAAGAACTTTATTTGGTAGAACAAGTGTTAATATGCCTAGTAGATTTATAAGTGAAATTGATAAAGATTATATTGATATGCCAGAGAAAAAGGTTGGTATATTAAATAAAGTTATAGATAAATCGAAGATGTTTAATGAAGATAATGACTTAAACGTTGGTGATAACGTTGTTCATGATATATATGGTCCTGGTGTTGTTGTAATGGTTGATAAGTCAATTGCTGCAATAGCTTTTAAAGGGCAAGGAGTTAAGAAAATGATGAAGAATCATAAGAGTATAAAGAAGGTGTCATAATGGAAAGATTACAAAAGTTAATTGCAGAAGCAGGATATTGTTCTAGAAGAAAAGCAGAAGAGTTAATAAAACAAGGAAAAGTTTTATTAAATGGAGAAAAGGTAACACAGCTGGGAACTAAGGCTTCGTTTGGAAATGAAATATTAGTAGAGGGAAACTTACTAGAACATCAAGAAAAAAAGTATTATTTATTTTATAAACCAAGAGGAGTTGTTTGTACTACTAAAGATGATAAGGGAAGAAAAACGGTTCTTGACTTCTTTGATGATGAAGAAACTAGAATATATCCAGTAGGTAGATTAGATTATGATACAACTGGACTTTTATTACTTACTAATGATGGTGATTTTGCTAATCAAATGATGCATCCATCTTATAAAATAGATAAGTTTTATGTTGCAAAAGTTAAGGGGATTGTAACAGGTGAAGAAGTAAAAAGATTAAAAAAAGGTATAATAATAGATGATAAAAAAATATATCCTACAAGGGTTAAGGTAAAAAAAATAGATAAGAAAAACTTAACTTCAATAGTTGAAATAACTATACATGATGGAATAAATCATGAGGTAAAAAAAATAATGAAAAGTATTAATCATGAAGTTATAAAATTAAAAAGAGAGACCTTTGGATTCTTAAATTTATCAAATTTAAAAGCTGGAGAAAAAAGAAGATTAACTCCAAAAGAAGTTAAACAACTTTATAATATGGCAAATAATGGATAATTATATAAAATTTATGAATAAAAAAGACTAATTATAAAAAAATTAGTCTTCTTTATTATTTTCATCTATTTCTTCAATTGCTGATGTTGGGCAACCTTCCATAGCAGATATAGCATCTTCTTTTACCTCTTCATCAGTTACTTCTACATCTTTAGCAGTAGCATATCCGTCATCAGTTATTTCAAATACATCTTCGCATATAGCTTGGCAAGCTCCGCAACCAATACAAGCATCTTTATTTACTTTAAATTTCA
>JALEND010000052.1 GCA_022768045.1 Mycoplasmatota bacterium
ATAAAACAATTATTTCACACAGATCTGGTGAAACAGAGGATACAACTATAGCAGATTTAGCAGTTGGACTAGATTTAGGACAAATAAAAACAGGTTCAATGTCTAGAACTGATAGAATATGTAAGTATAATCAGTTAATGAGAATTGAAGAAGAACTAGAAGGCTAGTTCTTTTTTTTAGAAAAAATATGCTTTAAATAAAAAATGCTTTATTTTATAATTTATATATGATAAAATGATGTATAAGGGTAGGAGGCTAGTATGAAAGAAGATTTAAGGGGTAAAATAGAAGATTTATCTAAACAATTAGCCGAAATTAGTAATAAAATTAATGAAATTAGTCACGAATTAAATAAAATCAATTTAAATTTTGTGCAAGGTTTAGATAAAGAAGATTTTAAGAACACAGATAAGGAATTAGAAAAAGATAATGATATTATTGAAGACTTAGGTGACTTAGATGATGTGTCTAGTCCATCAACTAATTATAATTTTGAAAAGTACAATAATATTTCGCATAATGATTTTGTAAAACCCCATGTTTTAAGTGAGAAAAACGAACAAGATAACAAAAATTCATTTACTTTACCAACTTTTGAATCATATAATACTAATTTTGATATAGTAAATAATGGTAACAGTAGCAAGGAAGAAGTAAAAGCTCCTGTTAAAAAAGATTATGGATTTACTTCTTTTGATGATATAAAAATAGATATGGTAAATCCAAGTGCTGATACAAATAACAAGGCAGAACAAAAAAATAAAGAAAAGAAAGATTATGGATTTACTTCGTTAGATGATATAAAAATAGATATAGTTAATCCTGGTAATGCTAATAATCAAACTGTGGTAAATAAGCAACCTAAAAAAGACTATGGGTTTTCGTCACTTGATGATATAAAAATAGACATAGTTAACCCAGGAGCTACAAATAATAATCAAGAAGCACCAAAACAACAAACAAGTAATTACGGATTTTCATCACTAAATGACATAAATATAGATATAGTTAATCCTAATAGTAACATGTAAAAAGAACTTTTATGTTCTTTTTTTTATATAATATTGCTTTTTTAATTAGTAATATGTTAAAATAATTATTAGCAAAGGAGGAGTTATTATGCTTACAGTATTAATGATTGTTTCTATTTTACTTATTGTTATAGTTTTATTACAAAGTGAAAAGGCAGAAGGAGCATCAATTATTCAATCTGGAAACTCTGATTTATTCGTTAATAGAAAAGAACGTGGTGGAGAATTATTTATTACACGTCTAACATATATTTTAGGAATTGCATTCTTTATTTTATGCATAATTATAGATATATTATAAAAAAGGGCTTTTTTAAAGCCTTTTTTTGTTTTATAATGTTATAAAGAGGATAGGTGATACTAGTGAAAGATAAAATACTTAATATATTAGAAACTAATGATAAGGCATTTACAATTTATGAATTAAAGGATGTTCTTTGCATAAATACAACAGATGAATTAGAAAGTTTAATTAAAACTCTTAATGAATTAGAAAATGATTTAACAATATATCATACTAATAAAGATAAATATATGGGATTTAAATATAGTCATTTAAAAAAGGGTAAAATTTCTATAACAGAAAAAGGTTATGGTTTTGTTTTATTAAAAGAAGAACCAGATATATTTATTAGTTCAAAAAACTTAAATGGTGCATCAGATGGAGATATGGTTATAGCTGAGATAATAAGTAAAAATAGTGGTGCTAAAAAAGAAGGTAGAATTCTTAGAGTTGCTTCTAAAAGCTATGATACAATAGTTGGAGAATTTAAAACTGAAAATGATTTATTCACAATAATACCAACAGATAAAAAAATTAAAAGCAAGATAGTAGTAACTAATGATAGTGCTAAAGATGCAGTTGATGGACATATAGTAGTTGCAAATTATATCAAAAACATAAATAAGAATACTTTATTATGTGAAATAACTCATATAATAGGCCATAAGAATGATGTTGGGGTTGATATAGAGGCTTTAATATATAAAAATAACTTTAGTCCTTCATTTAGTGAAGAAGTGTTAGAAGAGGTTAAATCAATACCTAACGAAGTTAGTGAAGAAGAAAAAGCCAATAGAAGAGATTTAAGAGATGTTACTATTTTTACTATAGATGGCGATGATACAAAGGACATAGATGATGCTATATCTATAAAGAAACTTGCAAATGGTAATTATGAATTAGGTGTTCATATAGCAGATGTATCATATTATGTAAAACCTGGTACAAAGTTATATGAGGAAGCTTATGAAAGAGGCACAAGCGTTTATTTAGTAGATAGAGTAGTACCTATGTTACCTCATAAATTATCAAATGGTATTTGTTCTTTAAATCCTAATGTTGATAGATTAGCACAAAGTTGTATCATGGAAATTGATTCTAAAGGTAATGTAGTATCTCATGAAATATTTGAAAGTGTTATAAGATCTAGAATTCAGATGACTTATAAAAAAGTTAATAATTGGTTGGAAAATCATGTTGTAGAGGAAGGTTATGAACCATATACTGATGATTTAACAATGATGATGGAATTATCTAAGATAATAAGAGATAATAGATCAGCTAGAGGTGCAATTGATTTTGATACTAAGGAAGCTAAAATATTAGCGGATGAAAATGGAAAACCAACTGATGTAATATTAAGAAATCGTGGTGTTGGTGAAAAAATGATAGAAGATTTTATGATAGCAGCAAATGAAACTGTAGCATCACATGTATTTTGGATGGGACTTCCTTTTGTATATCGTGTACACGGAACACCAAAAGAAGAAAAGATAAATGACTTTTTAGATTTTGTTAGTTCACTTGGTTATAAAATAACTGGTAAGGTTAATATAAAATATCCTTCTTCAATAGAAAATATATTAAGACAGTTAAGGGATAAGAAAGAATATGAAGTGTTATCTACTTTGATGTTAAGAGCAATGCAAAAAGCTGTATATCAACCGGAAAACATAGGGCACTTTGGACTTGCTAGTAAAATATATACTCATTTTACTTCACCTATAAGAAGATTTCCAGATACAACTGTTCATAGATTACTTAGAACTTATATATATGAAAATGATCAATCTCAAAAAACAATAGATTATTATAAAGAATATTTACCTCTTTTAACTGAACATTGTTCACTAAAAGAAAGAGATGCCATAACTTGTGAAAGAGAAGTAGAAGATATGAAGATGGCAGAATATATGATGGATCATATAGGAGAAGAATATAAGGGAATGATAAGTGGCGTAACTTCATTTGGTATGTTTATACAATTACCTAATATGATAGAAGGTTTAGTTCATATAAATGATATTCCTGGAGATTATTATAACTATAATGAAAAAACAATGTCATTAATAGGGCAAAAAACAAAGAAGAAGTATCAAATTGGAAATGAAGTTACAGTAATAGTTAAGTCAGCTTCTAAAGAAGATTCTTATATTGACTTTGAAATAAAAGAGGAGAAGACTGATGAAAATGAGGAAAAGAAGGAAGCTTAAAACTTGGGTAAAAATAGTTTTAACGATAATAATAATTTTCATAATAATTTTAATATTTAAAGGGTTTAGAACAAATAAAACAAATAATAATAAAACTGATTCAAATAAAAAAGTTCTTATAAAGAAAAATATAACACCAAAAGAAGAGTCAAATGAATTATCAATGGTTATGACAGGTGATTGCCTATTACATAAACCTGTTTATTCAGCAGCTCTTCAAAAAGATGGTACATATTCATTTAAAAGTATGTTTGAATATATAAGCCCACTTATAAAAGGTAAAGATTTATCCTATTATAATCAAGAGAGTATAATAGGTGGAAAAAGTTTAGGTTTGTCATCATATCCTAGGTTTAATTCTCCAGAAGAAATAGGAGATGACATGGTTGATATGGGATTTAACATGGTTAGTTTAGCTAATAATCATACAATGGATAAAAATGAAGTAGGTGTAATTAATTCAGTAAATTATTGGAAAACTAAGCCTGGTGTTTATTATACTGGTCAAGCTTTGTCAGAAGAAGATAGAGAAAATAATATTAAAATAAAACAGAAAAATGGTATAAAGTATGCATTCTTTTCTTATACAACAGTTACAAATGGTTTATTGCCAAGTGCTGGTAAAGAGTATTTAACAAATATTTATTCTGATGAAAAAGCAAAAAAAGACATAGAAAAAGTAAAAGATAAGGTAGATTTAATAATAGTTGCAATGCATTGGGGAGTTGAGTATACAAATAATGAAACTGAAGAACAAAAGAAAATAGCAAGTTATTTATCTAGTTTAGGAGTAAATTTAATAATAGGTACTCATCCACATGTTATTCAGCCAATTACTTACGTAAATGATACTTTGGTTTTCTACTCTTTAGGTAATTTTATATCGTCACAAGATAGTCCAGATAAATTAACTGGTGCTATTGCAAGCTTGACAATTAATAAAAAGAATAATAAGATAACATTTAAAGATGTTAAAGTTAATTTAATATATACATCCTTTATAAGGTATTCCCCTTATAATTATAAGTTATATCCTTATGAGATGGTTGATACAAGCATATTAAGTAGTTACAAAACTTATTATGAGAAGTATAAGACTATTTTAACAAAAGAGGATAGTTCAGTGGAGGTGGCTTCTATACAATGATAGAGATAAAAAATAAAAAAGCATATTTTGATTATTTTATTGAAGATACATATGAAGCTGGTATGGTTTTAACTGGTACTGAAATAAAATCTATTAGAAAAGGCAGTTGTAATTTAAAAGATAGTTACGCTAGAATTAAAAATAACGAAATATATTTAATTAATATGTTTATTTCAACATATGAAGAAGGCAATAGATTTAATCATGATGAAAGAAGAGAAAGAAAATTACTTTTGCACAAGAAAGAAATATATAAAATAAGAGATAAGATGGAAAAGGAAGGTTATTCTTTAGTACCCGTTAAATTATATTTAAAAAATGGAAGAGCAAAGGTTGAAATTGCAATAGCTAAAGGTAAAAAACTTTATGACAAGAGGCAAGCAATTAAAGAAAAAGATATTAAAAGAGAATTAGAAAAAAACTCATTTAGGGTATAACAAATGAATTTGTAAATTGATGATATAAGTAAGATACTTTAATAAAACAAGTATTAGAGGTATAAACATATGGCAAATAAAATTCAAAAAGATGGTAATAAAATAAAAAAATTAAAAATAAGAAAAGGATTCCCGTTATTCATAAATTTTTGTTATAACCAAAAAATCAGAAACGAATTAAAAGAATCTAATTTATTTTTAGAAAATAATGAATTGCATTATAACATTAAACATACTACTGGTGGAGAAAGTATAGATAAAGTTGATTTTTCTGAACAATATGTTATTAGTAGTATTTTAAATTATTATTGTGATAATAGTAAAATTGTTATAAAAGGAAATATAAAAAAATATAAAAATGGTAATAAGCAATCAGAGAAAATTATAAATAATATCGTTTTGTATAGAATATATACAAATGAAAAAGAATTGTTTAGTATTTTGGATAGTTTAATGAATAACAAATAGTTAGAAACATTACAGAAAAAATAACTTTAAAATTATGATTAAAAAAATAGATGCATAGAAATATGCATCTTTATTATTCTGTAACTACAATAGATGTTGCAATACCTCTTGTTTTATGAACTAAGTTAGCATTTACTGGATCATTGATGTAACAATAATCGCCAGCACAACTATCTATATATTTTAATGATTTTTTCTTAGGAAGTACAAATACACTAGATGTACCACCATCTAAGTTAGCAGCATTAACAGCACCATAATTACTCATTATTTCTGTTAAATCAACCATGTCTGCTCCTTTTGTTCTTGTTGAATTACTATCTACAACTAGTAAAAGAATTATACCATCTTCTCTTTGACCTATTGCAGTTCTAGCAGCATATCCCCATCCACCATTACCTTTTATAAATGATTTTTTACCATTAACTATTAGAAATGGTCCCCAAGATACAGCATCTCTTACTCCAGCAGCAATTGCCTTTTTACCAGTTGCATTCTTCATAAGTACTAATACATTATCATTAGTCATACCAATCAATCCACCAAATTGTGTATATGAACTATAATTGTTATCAGATTTAATTACTCCATTTTCTATTGTAACACCAGTTGGTTTTCCCCCTCTATCATTTGCACCAGGATCATAAAAACCGCCACCATTAACTGCTAAAAGTGCTTTGCTATCAGAAGCCATCTTGGTAACGTATTGTCCGTAACTACCAAGACCTTTAGTAACTGCAACTTTTACTTTAGATGGATCATATACAGCCGCTAAATAAGCTTTTTGACCATTAACAGTTAATTCAATTATTTTATACTTATCATTTTTATTATGATCTAGAATTTGTTTATCATATTCATTTTTATACGTAACTTTTTTTTCTTGATTAATTAAACTTTTATCTGTTTCTTCATCAACCTCTTTAATATAATTACTATTTAATACTTTATTTATTTCTTTAGAACTATAAAACCACCTTACTAAGTACTGATGATTCATAGTAGCCATACCAGTTGATATATACCAAGATTTAAAGTTATCAATTGGTCCATATAAAAGCATTAAGAATGTGGAACAAACTATTATATATATTGTAAAAAATATTTTTAATATCATTACTTTTTTTCCAAACATTCTTTTTTTATAAAATAATATACCCGCTACAAAAACAACGATTACAAAAGCTAATAATATATATATTATATAACTTGCCCATTTTCTAATTAAGTAATCACTATGTGTTGATACAGTTGTTAAAACAACTAACATTGGTATTAGAATAATAGGTAATATTCTATATATAAAATCTTTTTTTGTTATTTTATACTTTACGTTTTTCTTATTTTTTTTAAATTCATAAAAATCATCGAATTCTAGTTTTTCTTTTTTATTCATCTTATCACCTAGTATAATTATACATAATATGACAAAAATTACAATGAAAAAAATGAAATATTGTGTTATAATATTCTTGTTATTTATGGGGCTGTTATTGGTTTCGACGGAAAATGTGAAACTAAAATTGCAAGTAGAAGACGATTCTTTAAACGTAAAACAAAATAAATAACAACAATTATAATTATGCTTACGCAATGCCTTGTGCAGCTTAGTTAATAAACATGTAAGCGCTTCTTTTTAAATTTTACTCACGAATTTTTAAAGAGGCTCATTTTAGTGAGTTATATTATTTTATTTGTTTAGGGTAAAATAACGAATTGAACTAAACTCGTTATATAGTGGGAATGTTAGTTTCCTTTATTATATAATTAAATTTTAATCACTAACTAAACTTGTAGATATTTTGGAAAGATCCTTTTTCGGACACGAGTTCAAATCTCGTCAGCTCCACCATTAAAGAAATATTCGAACTATTTTGTAGTTCGTTTTTTTTATTTAATAAAGAAAAATAAGTTTAAATAAGTTGTTATACTTATTATAAATTGTCGTATTTTATGATATAATATATTTTAGAATAGAGGTGCGTTTATATATGAAAAAGAAAAATAAATTATTATTAATATTATCATTGTTGCTAATGCCTACAGTAGTGTTTGCAAGTAGTGGTGATGATAGTTTTCCAATCGGAATAGCTTTATTTATGGAAGCTTTTGTTTCTATACATATGTCAATTTTTGTTTTAAAACCATTATCAGAAATGTTTTCGAAAACAAATTATAAAAAAACTTTTTGGACTTTATTTATAATAAGAGCAGTCATTTTAATTTTTTGTGATTTATTTGTTTCGTCTTTTATTGCAATATTTGACTTTTTAGCAGTATTTGTTGGTGCATTTATTATTGTACCTATATGTGCTGCAATTACTAAAACAAAAATAAAAAAGAGAAGTAATCAAATTATAAAAACAAATCCTTCTATTAAAACAGCAACAACATCAGTAACTAAAGGTGAATTAAAGTGTGCTAAATGTGGAGCTTTAATACAAAGTTCAGATAAATTTTGTTCAAATTGTGGAGAAGCAATAAATAATAATGAAATTATTCAAAAAGTTCCAGTATCTCCTAGCGACTTTGATAAAATGTATTGCTTAACAGAAGATGAAATGTTAGATGAATTTCTTAATAAAGAATTAAATAAAGCTGGTATAGATAAATCAACTAATTTAATTCCAAGTGATGTATTAAAAAGAAAAAAGATTTTAAATATTATTTTTTCAGTTTTAATTTTTGTATTTATTACATTAATATTTTTCCATTTTCCAATAGCTACATATATAATTGGAATAATAATATTATTTATTTTCTTTAAGGTCACAAGAAATTATGACTTAATTAAGTATTTAAAAAAACAGTTAAAAGCAAGACCAGAAGAAAAAATATCAAATATTGTAATGAGCGTTAAAAATACTTTTATTTCTGATAATTCAAAAAATATTTTTATAATAAGTTTAGTAGTTGCTGTTATGCTTCCTTTAATTATATTTTCATCGCCTAGAATTTTATATGAAAGAGTTGATGGAGGTTATGCAGTAAGATATTATATATTTGGTTTGACTAATTTTAAAACAGCAACTATACCAGAAACTCATAAAAATGAAAAAGTACTTAGTATGAGAGGAAACTCATTTTCTAACATGCCATTTTTAAAAGAGGTTAATCTTCCAGATACTATAACTGAGATAAGAGGGCAAGCATTTAAAAATGATAAGAGCTTAAAAAAAATAAAATTACCTAAGAATTTAAAATATTTAGGTGGTGGTTCATTTGAAAATACTAGTATAGTTAATATAGAAATACCAAACAGTGTAACTTATATTGGTGGTGAAGTATTTAAAAATGCAACTAAGCTAAAGAGTGTAAAATTATCAAAAAATATATCTGAAATAAGAGGAAGCTCATTTGAAAATTGTAAGTCTTTAAAAGAAATAGATATTCCTGATAAAGTAACTAGAATAGGTGGCCATGCTTTTTATGGTAATACAAGTTTAAAAAAGGTTAATATATCAGAAAATAGTATGTTACAGGAAATTGGGTCATCAGCTTTTAGATTATGTGATAACTTAAGAGAAATAACTATACCACGTGATACTTACGTTAATGAAAGAGCGTTTAAAGAAAGCCCAACTGATGTAAAAATATTTGGAGAATTTGGTGTTGATGAAAGCAAATATAAATATAATTCATTTCTTTACTTTTCTGTAAATCAAATAGAAAATGTAAATAAATATCGCAGGGATTCAGAATCATATAACAGTTACATAACATTAAAAGATATAAGAGTTAATGGTGATTATAATGAGTATGACCTACTATATACAAATAGTTCTGGAGAAAGTATTAATTTTACTTTAACTAAGGATATTCCTTATAAGGAAATAAACGATGATTTATTATTTTCAACATCATCTGATTATGTATTTGATAAATCAAGATCATCTTTAGCTTTAGATGTTTATTATAACTAAGGGGGATTTATGGAAAATAATAAGTTTATACATCTTTTATATGTTCCAACTATGCAATGTAACATGAATTGTAAATATTGTTATTTAGAAGATAATACAAAAGATGAGTATAAAAATTACGGAGCACTTGATACATTATCATATGCTATTAATAAGTTTAAAAAAAGTAATGTGATACCTTTTAATATATCTCTTCATGGTGGAGAAGTTACTACCTTAAGTAAAGATGATTTTTATGATTTAATAGAGTATATTGATAATTATTATAAAAATAATAAAGATATTATAACAGGGGCAGGTTTTAAATTATCAAAACCACATATAAAAACTAATTTGTATAATATAGAAAGACATATTGATACTATAAGAAAGTTTAATGTATCAGTATCAGGTAGTCTTGATTTACCTCTTAGTTTACATGATAAGTATAGAGTAACAAAAGGCGATAATAAAACGTTAGAAAAAATACTTAAAAATATAGAATTATTAAGAGATATTCCAAATAAAAAGAAAGTATCCGCAACTATTTTTAAAGAACATTATAACCATATTGATGAAATTATTAAAGATATTAAATTCTTACATAAAAATACATGTCTTGATATGAATGATTTTAATTTTATGATTGGTTTTGATTATAACTCAAATGGTATATTACATCATATAAATGAAGAAGAACAAGTTAATTTTTATAAAAAAATGCATGAAGCTTTTGATAATACAGATTTAGATTATGGTGTTAATGGTCCTTGGTTTGATGAGTTTGGACCTGAGTATTGTACTAATTGTGATAATTGTGGTGAGAAGTTTTTCTTGTTAGAAAAAAATGGTGATATTTACTCTTGCGTTAGAGGTCAAAAAAACAAGGATTATTATTATGGTAATATTTATAAAAATACAGTAGAAGAAATATTAAAAACTGCTTATAATAAAATTTTCATTAATCATAATAAAGAACCTTTAAATGAAGAATGTACTAAGTGTGGTTATTTATATCTATGTAAAACAGGTTGTCCATTTGTTAAAAATAACTATAAAACTAATAAAAGTTATACATGTAAATTGCAACAAGCTATGTATAAAGACAGAAATTTATTGAAAGATGAATTTAACGATGAATTTGTATATGAATATGTAAGAAAAATGAGATTAGAATCTAAGGAAAAATATATTCCTGAAAAGAAACAAACAAATTATTTAACTTTAGAAGAAATAATTAAACAAGATAAGAACTTAAAATATATTTATGATAGTGAGAGTTTTATTCTTAAAATTGATAATCACGAGTATCCTTTAGCGTCACAAATTATGAAAAAGTCTAGAGATATTATATATATAACACCAAATAGTAATATTGAAATATGGATGAAGAAAAATCTTATTAATGAACTGTGTGATTATCCAGAAAATAATTCATTATACATAATGTTATTAAGTGGTAATTTAGTTACTTATGGAGATGAAAATAGAACAAAACAAAGACATGTTGCTACACATCAAATATATAAAGGTGTGTTAGATAATGGTAAGAATAATAAAGAATATTATGTTTATGATATTAAAAACTTAATAGAACAATATAAGAATGAATATTCTAGTGATAAACCTAATAACATATTTTTTACAACATCTGCACTTAGAGATTATCACTATGTTAAGCAAAAAAATAATGCTTATTATCATATTCAAGCAATTAATTTGCCATTTCAAAATATAGAGTTTTATTATTTAGATAAGGAGTTGAGAAAATGAATAAAGAACCTGAAACTTATGAAGAGTTAATAAGATATAAAAGATGCGTTGATTTAACATCATATTATGAGTTATCTAAAGAAGAATTAGATAAAATTTATAACTACTTAGAAAAATACCCACAAGTAAGTATTATTGGTAATGAAGAAAGTTTAACACTTAAAGTAAATGATAAACCTGAAATTCAGCCTGAAATAATAAATGCTAAATGTATAGATGGTAGTATAGACGGGGTTGAATTAACTAATGATAAATTTACGGTAATTCCTCATTATGTTCCATCAAGTGGTGGTGGATATAGCGGAGGATCATCTTCTAATAATAACAATAACAATAATAATAACAATAATAATAGATAGGAGAATATTATGTCTTTAATTTCAGATAATTTTCATAAAGATAAATTAAGTAAATTTGGGATAAATATAAAAACAAAATATTTTGTGGGTAATAAGGTGTATGAAAGAAATACTGATGATTCGGTAAATGATGATATTACATCTGGTATAAAATTTGAAAAGGATTACTATATCAATAAAAAATTAGTGCATAAAGAAACCTTATTTGACTCTAGAATAGAATATACTTTTATTTCAAAAGAAATGGAAAATAAGGAATATGAATGTCCTAATTGTGGAATGAAGTCTAAATTAAAAGATTTTATTGATGGATGTCCGTACTGTAAAACTTATTATAATATTGATTACACAGATAAAGATTTAGGTAGTAAATATCATTATGATAGAGTTTTAAGAAATAATTTATATAGAATTGTAACTGGTGTTGTTGATTTAATTGTTAGTATAATTATATGTTTCTTTCTTATAAAATATACATCAAGAACTTTCAATATTGTTGATGTGTCAAAGGTTTTTATATATGGATTAATTTTATCGATGATATTATATTATCTATTTTATATATTAGATGCTTATGTGATATTAGAACCTATAAAAAGGTATAAAGATAAACAAAATGAAAAACAAGCTATTTTTTGGGAAAAGTCTAAATTAGATAAAAAAAGCTTTTTTAATAATTTTAATTATGAGGTAAGAAAATACTATTATTCTAAAGAAGATATTATTGATTTTGATGTATTAGATTACATAGAATTTAATGATTTTATAAAAGATGATATTCAGTATATAAAAGTATTAGCAGAAATTAGAGTTGTATATTATAATAATGGGAATATTAAATCAAAAATCATTAAAGAAAAATTTATATTTAGGAAAAATCTAACTGAAAAGTTAGAATTAAGAGATGGGGTTAATATAATAAAGTGCCATAATTGTGGAGCTTCTGTTGATGCTGAAAAAGGTGTTTGTTCATATTGCAATACTAAAATAAAATATTTGCAAGAATGGATTTTAGAAACAAATAATTAATGATATAATTGTATTATAGGAGGAGTATAAGTAGTATGAATAAAGATAATATACCAGAAGAGTATAAACCAATTTCAATGTGGGGTTACTTTGGATATGAGATATTATTTTCTTTACCAATAATTGGAATTATATTATTGATAGTATTTTCACTTGGTGGTACTAAAAATATTAATTTAAAAAACTTTGCTAGATCATATTTTTGTATCATCATAATAATAAGTATAGTATTAATAATATTACTAAGCGTAGTTGGTCTAGATTCAGTATCATCAATGTTAAAAAATTAAAAGGCTTTAATTAGTCTTTTTATTTTTTTATATAAGCTATAAAGTGTAAATAGAAAAAATATGAATAAAAAAAGCTTTTAATTTAGTTTTACATATAATATAATAATATTAAAGAAAAATAGTTATAGCAGGAGGATATAAGTTTTTCTAGCGCAATGCCCAAAGCTGGCTACGAGGTTAATAGTTATCGGAAAAAGCGGGTGCTATTACGGATAATGCGTTCGTTAGGTATATTACAAAAGATAAAATCAATATTATTACAAAAGATATATCAAGCATAAAATATAATTAAGGATGGTTTTATGTGTGGAATAGTTGGATACGTGGGCAATAAGGAAAATTGTGTGCGTGTTTTAATCGACGGATTAGAAAAGTTAGAATATAGGGGGTATGATTCCGCTGGAATCGCATTTTTAAATAATGATAATATTGACGTTGTTAAAGAAAAAGGAAAAATAGTTAATTTAAAAAGTAAAATTGATTTAAATATTAATTCAAATTTAGGTATTGGTCATACAAGATGGGCAACTCATGGTAATGCAACAAAGGAAAATGCTCATCCTCATAAGGTGGGTGCTATTACAGTTGTACATAATGGAATTGTAGAAAATTATAATGAATTAAAAAAAGATTTAATAAATAAAGGGTATGTTTTTAACTCTGAAACAGATACAGAAGTTGTTGCAGCTTTAATAGATTATATTTATAAAAAAGAAAAAGACATGTTAAAGACAATTCAAAAGGTTAAGGAACTGTTAACTGGTTCTTATGCTCTTGGGATAATTTGTGATGATAATTTAGATACGCTTTATACTTTAAAAAATAAAAGTCCATTAATAATAGGTGTTAATGAAAATGAGAATTATATTGCTTCAGATGTACCAGCAATACTTGATAAAACAAGAAATTATATCGTATTAGAAGATAAGGATTATGCTTCTATTAAAAGTGATGGAGTAAAAATATATCATGATGGTAAAGAAAAAGACTTTGAAGTAAAAGAATTTTTATATGATGCAAACTCAGTTGATAAACAAGGTTATGAACACTTTATGTTAAAGGAAATGAATGAGCAACCAGAGGTGTTTAAAAATACAACGACGCCTTATTTAAAAAATGGGATTGATTCATTAATAGAAAAAATGCCAGATTTTACAAAGTATGAAAGAATTAGAATAGTAGCTTGTGGAAGTGCTACTCATGCTGGACTAGTTGGAAAATGTATGATTGAAAAATATGCAAATGTAGAAGTTATGGTTGAAACAGCTAGTGAGTTTAGATATAAAAAACAATTCTTGAAAAATGATGAATTAGTAATAGTGGTATCACAATCAGGTGAAACAGCAGATACTCTAGAGGCGTTATTAATTGCAAAACAAAATGGTAATGATACACTAGGAATAGTTAACGCAAAAGGAAGTACAATAGCTAGAGAATCTAAAATGGTATTATATACTGAAGCTGGTCAAGAAATAGCTGTTGCAACAACAAAGGCATATTCAGCTCAAGTAGCATTATTATCACTTATTGCACTTAACTTGTCATGTAAGAAAAATTTAATTGACAAAAAAGAGATGCTAGATATATTAAGAGATGTAAAAAAATTACCTGATTACATAGAAGAATTATTAAATAGACGTGATGAATATAAAAAAATAGCAGAAGAAATAAAAGATTATAATGATGTATTCTTTATTGGCAGAGGTGTTGATTATGCATTAGCACAAGAAGGCTCTTTAAAATTAAAAGAAATTTCATATACTCATAGTGAAGCTTATGCAGCTGGTGAATTAAAGCATGGTACAATTTCTTTGATAGAGGATAAAACACCAGTTATTGCAGTTATAACAGATGATGATATTGCATTAAAAACAATTAGTAATGTTAAGGAAGTAAAATCTAGGGGTGCTAATGTTATATGTATAACAAATAAAAATTTAAGTAATGATTCTAATTTATATGATAAAAAGATAGTTATACCAAAGGTAAATGATTTATTTGAACCATTACTTACCGTAATACCTTTACAAATGATAGCTTATGAACTTGCTAAACTAAAAGAATGCAGTATTGATAAACCAAGAAATTTAGCTAAAAGTGTAACAGTAGAGTAAAGTTAAATGAAAAAAGTCATAATATGTTGACTTTTTTTAATTTTTGTCATATACTATACTGGTATACCAAATTGGTATAGTAGTGTATTGGAGGCGATTATGAATAATATTAAAGAAGAAATATTAAAATCATCTAGAGAACTATTTACTGATTATGGGTATAGAAAAGTTACTATGGATGAAATAGCAAAGGCTTCTGGAGTGACAAAGAAAACAGTTTATTCTTATTTTAAAGATAAAGAAAGTTTACTTAAATCTTTGGTTGAGGAAGAAATGGAAAAGATGAAAAAAATTATTACTAGACATTCAGTTATTAATAATAATAATTTTTTTGAAGAAGTTAACAAAACTTTATATGATTTGCTTAAATATAAGAAAGAAGCTAAATTGTTTGTTACTTTATCTAAAGAGGCTAATGAACTTAAATCTATTTCCTCTAAAAACTCAATTGAAATGATAGATAGTACAATTCTTAGTTTCATAAAAGAGAAACTTGTATATGCAATTAATAAGGGATATATAAAAAAATGTGATCCTGATTTATGTGCTTTTATAATTTATAAAGTATATGTTGCAGTAATGTATGAGTGGGATAAGGAAATTGATGAGAAGGAAGTTACTCAAAACGTAACACAAATATTAAAAGAAGGGTTATTTAATTAGGGAGGTTTTATTAATATGAAAAAAGATAAAAATAAAAACAACAATAAAAAAGATTGGTTTAAATATGTTGTTATAGTTGGCGTTTTATTAATACCTTTTATGTATGGTTTTTTCTATTTGAAATCTTACTGGAATCCATATAATCATTTAGAAGATTTGCCAGTTGCTTTTGTTAATGAAGATAAAACTGTAGATGGTACTAATAAAGGAACTGAATTAATAAAAGAGTTAGAGAAGAAAAATACCTTAGATATGAAGGTAGTAAGTAAAGATAAGGCTAAAAAGGGTCTTAATAATAAAGATTATTATGCAGTTATAACAATTCCTAGTGATTTTACTAGTAACTTATTAAGTGCTAGTGAAGAGGAAAAGGCATCTGCAACTATTACTTATTCTCCAAACCAAAAAACTAACTATTTATCATCACAAATAATTAGTAGAGTTATGTTAGAAGTTGAAGAGGAAGTAAGAAGTAGTGCTAATAAAGAAATTGCATTTACTTTAAGTGATAAATTAAAAGATGCATCTACTTCAGTTGAAAAATTAAGTGATGGTTTAGGAAAAATAAAACAAGGTACAGAAAAAGTTAATGATGGTGCTAAAACATTAAATGATGGGACAAGTAAACTAGCTTCTAGTTATGTTGAGTTTGATAATGGTGTTGAAAGCGTTAATAATGGTGCTAATGACTTATATAATGGATTAGAACAATTACAAAGTGGTGTTAATACATTTGCAAGTAAAGCATCTAAGTTAAATGATTTATCTACTGGTGCTGCTTTATTAAAAGATGGACATAATGAGTTTACTACTGGTTTAAATACTTATGTAAATTCAGTAAATCAATTATTAGTTAAAGCTAAGAGTAATAGTAATATTTTAACTTATCCGATTTTAACTTTAAAAACATATACATGTACACAAGGATCTCCTATGTATGATAGTGAATCTTGTACATACTTTACTGCTATAGTAGAAAATTACAAGGTAACTAATCCAAGTTATACATTAGTAGATTTAATTAGTGATAGTGGTAATAAATTAGTAGCTGGTAATACTAGTATTAATACTAATATTAATAAATTAGCTGCTGGAACTTCAAGTTTAAGTGAAGTACAAAGTGGTGTTAAAACATTAAAAAATGGTACTGATAAGTTAGTTAGTGGTGCAAACACATTAAAGAATGGTACAGGTAAGTTAAGTAGTAGCTCTAAGGAAGTATTAAGTGGAATTAATACTGTATCTACTGGAACAACAACTTTATATAATGGAACAAGTACTTTAAATAGTGGAGTAAAATCTGCACAACAACAAGTTGTTGAAAAATTAAGTGCATCTAAAAATGAGTTGAAAAAACTTGATGGTTTAGATACATTTGCTGCAAAACCTGTAAGTATTAAAGAAAAAGATGTTAATAAAGTAACAGACTATGGTACTGCATTTGCTCCATTATTCATTTCAATAGCTTTATGGGTTGGTTCATTAATGTTATTTATAATTTTATTCTATGATGTTAAAGATAGATTCCCAAGCTTTAGTAGAAACCAAGAAAATAAATTAAAGAGAACATTTAGTTATTTAGGTTTAGCTTCATTACAAGGAATTGTATTTGGTGCTTTACTATTAATAGGACTAGACTTTAATATAACTAATTACTTCTTATACTTTGCTACTATAATATTAATTGCATGTACATTTGAATCTATAATGGAATTCTTAATAATTAATTTTGGTGATATTGGTAAATTCTTTGGTTTAATAATATTAGTTTTACAATTAGCTGCTGCTGGAGGTACATTCCCAATTCAAACAGTATCTAAAGGATTCCAAAAATTATTTAACTTCTTACCAATGAAATATACAATAGATTTAATAAAGGAATCATTAATTAGTATAGAATCTAGCTTACTTTCTAAATCATTATTTGTAGTATTAGGTATATTTATAGTGTTCTTTGCTTTAAATATAATCAAAGATTTAGTAAGTAAAAATAAAAAAGCCGATTAAAGGCTTTTTTAATTATAATTATTTCTACAGTTGTTATTATTACTTCCAAACCCCCAGAATAAGAAGAATATAATAAATATTACTATTATTATCCATACCCAGCTACTTCCTGCTTGGTTATTATTTCCATAATTTTGATATGCTGCATTATAATTAGGATATAAATATCCATACATAAAAATCACTTCCTTCAATATATTATATTAAAAAAGTTAATTTTGAATTATATTAAATGTCATATTTTTGCGGTTCTTTCATTTTTGAAGAATTTATGATAAAATAATAGTGTTAAGAGGTGATTATATATGAAGGAACTTTTAATTAATTTAGAAGAAGAAGGTATAAAACCCGAATACGGAGATTTAAAAAAAGCTCATTTTGAAAGTGGTTATGAAAGCTATGAGTTTTATAATGCTATTTTAAAAACGGCAAAAAAAAGATTATATGTTTTTGGTAGAAAAAACAGAAAATTATTTTCTAAGAATAATACTAAAATAAAAAAATTAATAGAAGATGGTATAGATTTTAAATGTTTATTTTTAAGTGATAAATCAAATGCAAGTATTCTTAAAATAGCACAAGAAAATGAAAAATTTTCATCTGATTTAGAAAAAATAATTTTAGGTGTAAAAGAAAGATATAAAGATAATTTAGATATGTTTAAGAAATATGATTTTCAACAGTTAAAAAGAATTATAGTTGTTGATGATTGTGTTATATTTGTTCCTGTTACATTTGTTAATGGAAACGTTAAACATTTTACTAAAACAGAATTTGATTTGTATGATGCAAATGATGTTGATGGAATGAATTTGATAAATGATTTTAATAAGGTATGGTCAATTGCAAAACCATTGTAAAGAGAGCTTTATTTGAAATATCTAATTTTTTAGACTTTTATTCTAGAAGCATTATATTTAAAATGGGTATGAATAAACAAAGTCATAAGAAAACCGCTTAGTTAAAAACTAAACGGTTCTTTTTATATTATTCATTTTCAAAGAAAGCTTTATATCCTAAGTAAGCTTCGTATATATCAAATTTACTTGCTATTTCAAATGGAGAGTGCATTGAAATAATTGGAACTCCACAATCTATAACATCTATACCTTTATTAGCAAGTATGTATGCAATAGTTCCGCCACCTCCAATATCAACTTTTCCTAACTCTGATACTTGGTATTTTATATCGTTACTTTCAAAAATATTTCTTATATCTGCTACAAATTCAGCATTTGCATCAGAAGCTCCTGATTTGCCTCTAGCACCTGTATATTTATTTAGTTCAACACCATATCCAATGTATGATGAATTATTTTTCTCAGATACATCTTGATAGTTAGGATCAACTGCAGCACCTACATCAGCTGATAACATCTTAGAATTACAATATACTTTGTTAATAGCATTAGGATAATTGATGTTTTGCTTATTTAATAATTCACTTATAAATAAATCAAATGTTTCAGAACACATCCCCGTGTTTCCAACACTTCCTATTTCTTCTTTATCAGCGAAGATAGCTACGTTTGTTTTAGAGATGTTTTTTGCATTTATAAACGCCATTAAATTATCATATGAACATACTCTATCATCTTGACCATATGCAGCAACCATACTTTCATCAAAACCTAAGTTTCTAGCTTTAAAAGCAGGTACTAATTCTAGTTCCGAACTATAGAAATCTATTTCTTTAATATCATATTTTTTGTTTAGTAAACTTAATATGTTTTCCTTTATTGATTCATTATCACTATTAGGTATACTTCCTACTACTGCATTTAAATCTTCACCCTCAATTGCTTTTCCAATTTTCTTTTCATATTGATTTTGTGCTAAATGAGGTAATATATCAGTTATTGTAAATATTGGATCATTATCATCTTCACCAATACATATACTTACTTTTTCTTTATTAGCCTTAACAATAACTCCATGTAATGCAAGTGGAATTGTTGTCCATTGATATTTTTTTATTCCACCATAATAATGAGTTTTAAATAAACCTATTTTTGCATCATCATATAATGGATTAGGTTTTAAATCTAATCTAGGTGAATCAATATGTGATCCAATAATGTTTAGACCAGATAATAAATCATCCCCAATAATTGCGGCATATACACTCTTATTTCTGTTTTGCATATATAATTTATCACCAGTTTTAACACTTTCCACAGTATTAATATCTATAAAACCATTATTTTTTAATTTATCCACAATATAATTAGATGCTTCTCTTTCTGTTTTACACTTATTTAAGAATTCTATGTAGCTATTACAATAGTTAAATATACTTTGCTTTTCGTCTTCATTGATTTTTAACCAACCACATTCTTTTTTGTTTAATATATCTTTTTCCATAATATCCTCCTGATTATATAATACCACGATAATTAAAAAATATTGTAAAAAAATGTATATGTGATTATTGAATTCATAACTCAATTAAAGAAATGTTAAATAATAGTATAATATTTATAAAACTTTTATTATTAATATGTTAAAAAAATAATTTAAAAGATATTTTTAAACCATGTTAATTAATAAAATAAAACTACTTTCTTGTTTATTTGAAAGTAGTTTTTATGTTTTCCTGAAAAAAGTTCAGGTTTTCTATCAATTGTGGTGCCGCTTGTAAGAATCGAACTTACAGCTAATCATTACGAGTGACTTGTTTTACCATTAAACTAAAGCGGCATAAGGCTTATTTAAAGAAGCCGTTTTCTACTAATTTTGTTTCATTTGCAACTATGAATGCATTTTTATCTAAACTTTTAATTATTTTGTTTAAGTATTTTAATCTTTTTTTATCTACTTCAATAAATAGCATTGTTTTCTTATCATTGTCTTTTCCTATACATTCAATTTCAGATACTGCATATCCATTATCTCTAATTGTATCTATGTTTTTCTTTGATAAATAATTTGAAATAACTTGTACTGATAGTTTACCATTTATTAATATATTTGATAAGAATGTTCCAACGTATGTACCTACTGCATAACCACCAGCATAGGAAATTGCAATTAGTATACTTTCTTGATTTGTATTTAATGCTTCTTTAACAACTAAGAACCATATTAATACATCTATAAATCCTATTATAGTTGCGATTACGCCTTTATTTTTTACTGTTAGAATAGTTACAAAAGTTCCTAATGAAACGTCTACTATTCTAAATAAAAAGATTTGTAAGCATAGATTATATATATTCATAAAATCTTCCTTCCTAATAATATCATAATTATTTTGGCTAATCAATAGAAAAATATTCTGATTCATGCTATAATAAAAAAAATAGGAGGTTACTATGAATAGAAGAATAGAACTTAAGAAAAACACGGTAACATTATTTATAATTAACGTGCTTTTACTATTACTACTTATATTACTTAAGACGATTTATACTAAGTTAAATTACTGGGTTGTACCTACAAATATAATGTTAGTTTTAAATATTTTAACTTTAATTATTGGTATTGTATTTAATGTTTTATACATAGTTAAAGATGGTAAATATGATGATAAAAAATATTTTACATTACCTATAGTTATATTTATTTTATTACAGGTTTTTAATATTTTTGGTGTTTATATAATTAATAAGGTTAGAGATTCTTCTTACCTAAATATGACAGAAACTGTAACTGGGTATTGTGATACTAAATATTATTATTGTGACAGCTACGAGATAAAGAAGAACGCTGATGCTAATGACTTTATTTTAACTAAAACATATTATGATAATAATAAAAAGAAAAATAAAATTATAATACATACTAAATACAGTACTAGTAGTATTATTTCTGTAACAGCGACAATATATTCAGAAAAGAATTATTATTCTGAGTTTTTGATTAGAGAAAGTTTAAAAGATTATTTTAATTTATTTGATTACGATATAAGTGAAGATAAGATAAAAGATGCATTTAATAATAGATTTGAGGGTTCTATTAAGGATAATAATGCTAATTATAAGGTTAGAGAAGTATATAACAAAAATAAAGAGTTAGAAAAACTAAAAACAGTTATTTCTTTAAAGGTTAGTTAGGAGGATGCAAATATGTCAGATGCAATAAATACTTTTATAAATAGTCCAGTGTTAATAGTTATTACAATTATTTTTATAATAATACTTATTATTGGTTTTTTTGGTGATAAGTATATAAAAAAGGAAAGAGATAAAAGAAAAAAAGAAGAGTTTGAAAAGAAACAACAAGAATTAGAAATGAAGAAGGAAAATGAATTATTAAATAGTAATGATTCTTCTAATAGTGAGAAGACACTTTTAAAAAGTGAGCCAGTTAAAAACGGTGCTATCAATAATAATTTAGGTGCTCAAGCAAAAGCTAATCCTGCGCCATTTAGTAACGCGCCTTTAGCTCCTAATATGCAGCCACCTGTAAATAAAAGTACTAATGATAAAAAGCCGGTAGTTGCAAACACAATACCTGGAAGCACAATGAATGCACCTATGCCATCAAATAATAATATTAATAATATGTTTTAGGTTTTATTTGAATTGTAATTATGCTATAATTAAAAAACAGTAAAGAATATAAGGAGGAATCATGAGCTTAGATAATATAACTACTATTATAAAAGATATAATTGATATATGTTTAGTATGGATAGGAATATATTTCATACTAAAAAGTATAAAAAGTAATGTTAAATTTACTTTGATTTTTAAGGGGATAATAATAATTGTAATTGTTAAGTTGCTTAGTGATGCATTTGATTTAACAACTATAGGTTTATTATTAGAGTACGTAATTATGTGGGGACCACTTGCTTTAATAATAATCTTCCAACCAGAAATAAGATCAGTCTTAGAGCAACTTGGAAGATCCCAATTATTAGGAAGACATAAGGTTTTAACTATTTCTCAGAGGGAAAAAATAGTTTATGAAATAGGTCTTGCATTAGAGTATTTAAAAAAACACAGAATAGGAGCTTTAATAGTAATTGAAAGAGATACATCTTTATCAGACTATATTGAAAGATCAAAAAAATTATATGCTGAGATTTCTAATGAACTTTTAGTAGCAATTTTCTTCCCAGATAATCCTCTTCATGATGGTGGAGTAATTATACAAGGAGATAAAATAACGTCAGCTGGAGCTGTTTTCCCAACAACAGTTGAAATGAAATTTAGTAAAAGACTTGGTACTAGACATAGAGCAGCTATTGGTATAAGTGAAGAGTCTGATGCAATTGCTATAATAGTTTCAGAGGAAACTGGAAGAATTTCAATAGCTATAAATGGAGATTTAAATTATAATTTATCAGTAGATGAGGCTAAGATGATGATTCTAGAAGAGTTAAAACCTAAGAAGACTGCTGAATTTGATTATGAAATTGAACAAGAGGATGGTGATGAAGATGAATAAACTAATCAAAGCCATTAATAAATTCATAGATAAAAAAATAATATTACCAATTGCAAAGTTATTTAACTTGATATCAACTAAGTTTAAAGGTAACAGTAGAAACTTTGAAAAATTAATTACTAAGAAATCTGGAATGATAGTTATATCATTAATAATTGCATTAGGGTTGTTTTGGCTTGCAGTTAATAAATCAGATTCTTTAATAGAAAAGTCTGCAGAAGTTTTATATAATCAACCAATTACTGCTACTTATAATGAAGAAGCTTACGTTGTAAGAGGTCTTCCAAAAACAGTAGATATTACACTAGTTGGTAGAAAGTCTGATATATATTTAGCTAAACAATTACCTACAAATGATATTACAGTTGATTTAACTGGTTTATCGCCTGGTGTTCATAAGGTTAATTTAAAATATAAGAAAGCTTTAAGTTCAGTTGAATATAAATTAGATCCTTCTGTTGCAACAATAGTTATTTATGAGAAAGCAACTGAGGAAAAAGATGTTAGTTATGAGATTATAAATAATGATAAACTTGATTCTAAATACATGGTAGATAGTATAACTTTAAATAAAGATAAAGTATATGTTAAAAGTGATGAAGCAACATTAAAGAAAGTAGCTTATGTAAAGGCTTTAATAGATTTAGATAAACTAACAGATGATCAAAGAAAAAATAGTGGTAAGGTAAAAATTCCAGTAAAACTTGTTGCATATGATAAAAACAGTAATAAAATTAATGTTGAAATAGCTCCTTCTAGTGTTACTGCAACTCTTAATATTACATCACCTAGTAAAGAAGTTCCAATTAAACTTATACCAACTGGTAGTGTTGTATTTGGTAAGGCTATTAGTTCATTAACTAGTGATAAAACAAATGTAACAGTTTATGGTAAAGCATCTAAGCTAGAGAAAATATCTTACATACCTGTATATGTAAATGTAGATGGTTTAAAAGAAAATAAGCAATATTCACTTACTATTAATAAACCAAAGGGAGTTAAATCAATAAGCGATAATTCTGTTAATGTATCAGTAGCTCTTGGTGATGAAATAACTAAGGAATTTTCTGATATATATATTGAATCTAAAAACTTACCTGATGGATATACAGTTCAAGCAGTTGATGCAAATAGTACAAAGGTTAACGTAAGTGTTAGTGGTGTTGCAAGTGTTGTTAATAACATAGATCCTACAACAATTCAGGCTTACGTAGACTTGAAAAAAGTTACTGAAGGAGAAGTTAGTGTTAAAGTAAAAGTAAAAGGTTCAGATTTACGTGCAACTTATACTTCGATGACTCAGAAAGTTACTTTAAGAATAACAAAGAAATAATTTTGAAAGCGTATATTATAAATATACGTTTTTTTAAATCTTAATTAAAAAACAATTGACAAAGCACATATATTAAAGTATACTTTTAATTGGTACATTTTTATATCCCACATCGAGTTTGTATTGGGAACACAAGCTTGATAAGGAAAGGAAAGTAATATGAAAACAACATTTATGGCAAATGCTTCAACAATTGAACGTAAATGGTATGTTATTGATGCTAAGGGTAAACCATTAGGTAGAGTTGCTTCTAAAGCAGCTACTATGTTAAAGGGTAAACATAAAGCAACATATACACCACACGTTGATTGTGGAGATAACATTATTATTATTAATGCCAAAGAAGTAGCTTTAACAGGAAGAAAATTAGATCAAAAAATTTATTACAATCACAGTGGATATACTGGTGGACTACGTCAAAGAACAGCTAAAGAGATGCGTGAAAATTATCCAGTTGAAATGGTAGAAAGAGCAGTTAAAGGTATGCTTCCAAAAGGAAGATTAGGTCGTGCAATGTACAAAAAATTATTTGTATATGAAGGTTCTGATCATAAGCATCAAGCTCAAAAACCAGAAACAATAGAGATTTAAGGAGGGTTTAAATGGCAAAAGTATTTACTGGAACAGGACGTCGTAAGAGTTCTGTTGCAAGAGTTAGAATGGTTTCCGGAAAAGGAAAAATAACAATAAATGGTAAAGATGTTAATGAATATCTTCCTTTTAAAACTTTAGTAATGGATTTAATGCAACCTTTAGAAGCAACAAAAACTAGTGATAAATTTGATATTGAAGTTTCTGTATATGGTGGAGGATTCTCTGGTCAAACAGGAGCTATCCGTCATGGAATTACAAAAGCTTTATTAGAATATGATAAGAATACTGATCCAACTTCAGATTCTTCATTCAGAAAGATTCTAAAATCAGCAGGTTTCATCACTAGAGACGCAAGAGTTAAAGAACGTAAAAAATATGGTCTTAAAAAAGCACGTCGTGCTCCACAATTTTCAAAACGTTAAGAGTTACTTACTTCAATGTACAAAAAGTCTGTTTTTACAGGCTTTTTTGTGTGCAGTAAAAAATAGAAATACTAAGCAATTATTACATATTTAGATAAATTTTATTTTTTTATATTAAAAATTAAGATTATTTAATAAAATAATATAAAAAAATATGTTATAATTTAAGATAGGTGATACTAGATGAAGAATAAGGAGTTCAAATCATTAGACGAACAAATAAGTATAATGAAGAACAAAGGGTTAATAATAGATGATATTGATAAAACAAAAGACATATTATTAAGAGAAAATTACTTTTTTATAAATGGTTATAGAATGTTATTTATGAAAAGTAAAAATGAAAAGAAGTTTATTGAGGGAGTTAGTTTTGATGATATTTATGCTGTTTTTCAATTTGATCGTAATTTAAGAAATATATTATTTAAAAATTTACTTATAGTTGAAAATAATTTGAAGTCCGTAATTTCATACAATTTCTCAAGAAAGTATGGTATAAAAGAAAAGAATTACTTAAAAGCTTCTAATTTTTCACAAGATATTAAAAAGGTAAGGCAAGTAAATGATGTTTTAAATAAAGTAAAAAGACAAATAAAATTAAATGGAAGACAGCATAGTGCAACACTTCATTACTTAAGTAATTATGGATATGTTCCTATGTGGATATTAGTTAAATTATTATCATTTGGTATGATAAATGAGTTATACTCCATATTAAAACCAGAAGATAAACTTTCGATAGCTGAATTTTATAATTTAGATGTTGAAACACTAGGTATATATATAGGACTACTATCTAATTATAGAAATTTATGTGCTCATGAGGATATTGTTTATGATCATAAAACTCAAAAAGTGATACCTGATACTATATATCATAGAGATTTAAATATTCCACTTGTAAATGATGAGTATGAATATGGTAAAAATGATATATTTTCTGTAGTTATAATGCTTAAATTTATGCTAAAAGATAGTGATTTTAGAGATTTTGTTAATGAAGTTAGTTATGAGTTAGATTTACTTGATGGTAGAGTGGATTCTATACCTCAAAGTAAGATATTAGATATAATGGGTTTTGTTCCAAACTGGAAAGAAATTGTAAATTTATAATGAAAGGTTGATTTTATATGAAAGAAAAAATAGAAGTAAGTGAAAATAAAGAAGTTGCTTCAAAAACACAAAAGAGTATAAGTAAAAAACGTAAATCAAAAAAAATTCATGGTATTTTAATAACTATTTTTGTTGTTTTAATTGCATTTGTTTTAGGTCTTTCAATTATGTATTTATATAGTAAAAATAATCCTACTGTAATTACTAGTAAGAAGACAGTATCTGAAATTAAGGTTTCTGAAGAAGCTATGGAAGATGCAATAGACAAGGTTTATGATTCTGTTTTGTGTATACAGGTATTAGATCAAAGTGGTAATGTTATTTCATCTGGTAGTGGATTTGTTTATAGTAAGGATAGTAAGTATGGCTACATTTTAACGAATTCACATGTTGTATCAGGTGCAACTACTGTTCAGGGTGTTTTAAGTAATAATAACACTGTTGAATTAAAAGTATTAGGTACTGATTCTTATACTGATTTAGCTGTTTTAAGAATGGATGCTAAAGATGTTCTTGGAGTAGCTAGTATTGGTAAGAGTAGTAACGTAAAAGTTGGTAATACTGTATTTACAGTAGGTTCTCCAATGGGTTCTAATTATTCTGGAACAGTAACTAAGGGTATTTTATCTGGTAAAGATAGATTAATAGAAACAAGTTCTTCAACAGATTCATATACAACAGAGTCTTATATAGTTAAAGTTATGCAAACTGATGCTGCTATATCTCCTGGTAATAGTGGAGGTCCTTTAGTTGATTTAGCAGGTGATGTTATTGGTATTAATTCTTTAAAATTAGTAGATAGTTCAGTTGAAGGTTTGGGATTTGCAATACCAATAGAAGATGCAATGAGCTATGTTGATACACTTGCACAAGGTAAAAAAGTAGAAAGACCTATTTTAGGTGTACAAATACTTGATTTAACTAATAAGTTATTACTACAGAGATATGGTATAAATTATGATAGCAGTATAAATGAAGGTATAATACTTGTTAAAGTTAATGGTGGTTACCCTGCTAGTGATGCTGGATTAAAAAATATGGATGTTGTTACTAAAATTAATGGAGAAAAGGTAACTACTACTTCTCAATTTAAATATGAGTTATATAAGTATTCTATAGGTGATACAATAGAGGTTACTTATGTTAGAAATGGTAAGGAAAAAACAACAAAGATTAAATTAGATAAATCTAAGTAGTTAGATATAAATTGAGTTTATAAATAAACATTGATGTACTAAAAAACAAGAATTTGATTTCTTGTTTTTTTTTACTGTGGATAAGTTGTTTGTGTAACACTATATTGGGTATTAAACATACAATACTTTGAAGGAGTGATAATATGGTTATAGTAGATGCAGGTCATGGTGGAACAAAGTGAGTCCAAAAAATAAGAGGAATAGCTATAATTTATTGATATATAAAGTAATAAGGCATTATGAAAATAATGCTTTTTTTGTTGTAAAAATATTTTAGATTATAAGGAATATAACTAAAAACTATGTTATAATCTAGTTAGAGGTAATGATTATGAAAAAAGAATGCAGGCATTGTAAAAAGAAATATCATGGTGAATTAAAAAAATGCCCTTATTGTGGTGGTGGAGATATTTCTTTTATTTATATAATAATTGTTGTAGCTTTAATAATCCAGTTCATGTTTTTGGCTGTTTTAAATTCGACTGTTGATAATAAAAAGAATAATAATAGTTCGATAAATATTAGTCATAAGCAAACAAACAAAATAAAAAAAGAGGAGCCTACAACTTCGAAAAAAGAAAATATAAAAAAAGAAACCACTACGCAAAAATCTGTTAAATCAGTTAAAACGTATAAAATTACAAATAAAAACTTTCTTACTTATTTAGAAGGTGTTGCAAAAAAAGTTTATGAAGATAATAATAATGTAATATCCAGTTGTACTTATACACCATACTCATGTACATATTATAAAATTGACTGTTATATGAATCAAGAATATGATGAAAATACTTTTTATGAAGTATATAATAAAATAAATAATTATATATTTGATGAATTAAATACTAATAAATATAAATCAGGTTCGATTTTTAAATGTAACTATGAAACTCTTCAGTTTCAGTTATGGAATGCTGATAAAGTTGGAAATACTTCTAATCATGATTTTACTAATTTTGAAGTACTAGATGTAAATAAATATAAAACATTTGATGAATATAAAAACAGATTAAAGTAGGTAGGAGGAATAGTATGGGAAGAAGTTCAAGTTTTTATACTACTTTAGCTAGAATAGAAAGAGAAAATATTAAAAGAAAAAATGCACAAATTATTCAAAGTAATTATAATCTTGTTGATTCTTGGAATAATGAAATACAAAGTAATATTTCTATAATAGAAAATTATCATAAATCTGTAAAATTAGAAAAATTTGATGTTGATAAATATTATGATTCGAAATTAATTCCGTTGACATTTGATAAGTATAAACCTATAAAAAAACCAAGCGAAAATAAGTTAAGAAGAAAAATAGGTTGTATGCGTGAAAATATTATTTTGGAAAAATTATTTAAAGATAGAAAAAGTAAAAGACTTGAAAGGGGTAAGCAATTCGAAAAGGAATGGCAAAGAATATATTCAGAATATGAAATTAATGAGGAAAATAATTTAAAAGAGTACAATGAGTATAAAAAGCAAAAGAAAAAAGAAAATGATAGATTGAATAAGATAGTATATGATTCTAGAAAAAAATATGATGAAAGCAATTCCGAGGAATTAGGGAATGTTATTCAGTATTATTTAGAAAATAATAAGAATATAAAAAAAGAGTCAATTGGATCTACTTATCTTTCGATAAGTGTAGTTGATAATAAAGTGTGGCAAATTGATATTTGCTTTGAGACTCCAGAAAAAATTGTGCCAAGTGTAAAAAAATATACATATTTAAAAACTAAAAACACTACAAAAGAAACATACTTTTCTGAAAGAGAAAAAGAAAATATATATGAAGCAATAATATTTAATTCAGCTTTTTATTATTTAGCAACAATAGGTTATACATTTTCTGATAAAATTGAGAGTTTTATCATTAATTGTTATGTAAATGGTATAAATTCAGCTAAGGGAATACCCGAAAAGAAATATATTATGTCAGCAATGTTTGACCACTCTGAAGTTAATTATAATAATATTGATTTAATTGATAGTAAAGCATTTTTTAATTCAGTAAATGCAAAATATAGTTTACCTTTAATTGATTTAAAAAAGATAATTCCATATGCTAATAATAAAATAGATTCAATGGACTATATAAATAACGAAATTAATGGTTTTGATTTTGAACATTTAAGTAAGACTCTATTAGAAAATAATGGTTTTGAAGAAGTAAAGGTAACTCAGGCTAGTGGAGACTATGGTGCTGATATTATTGCAGTTAAGGATAAGATAAAATATGCTATTCAGTGTAAAAAATATTCTTCTAAAGTAGGAGTAAAAGCCGTTCAAGAAGTAATGGCTAGTAGAGAAATGTATAAATGTCATGTAGGAGCTATTTTAACAAATAATTATTTTACACCTAATGCTATAAAACTTGCAGAGGAAAATAAAATACTGTTATGGGATTATAATGATCTAAGCAAGATGCTTGAAATATTAAATGAAAAAAGCCCCAAAATAAATAAAGTTGACTTTAAAAGAAATTCAGAAGAAGTAATTGAAGAAGAAATTGAAAATAAAGAAGAAACAGAAGAAAAATTTGAAAATGATAAAGAACAAAAGAATGATAGAAAGAAAAAACAAGCATTAGAAGAAGAAATGGATACATATGGTTTAGAAGAATGGCAAAAAGATTTAGTAAGAAAAGGTGATTACAACCCATGGAACTTTGAAGAAGAGGATAGTGCTGAACAACTGGAGGAAGAAGATTATTATTATGAAGATGAAAAATAGTACCTCAAGTATAAAAGTTGTATGTCCAATTTTTGTTTCATTTATACTATAATTAAATAAAGGATTTTTTTATAATTCTTGTACTAAAAAATATAGCTTTTTGTACTAATTTAGCAAGTGCAAAATAAGTTTGAACCATAACAAAGCCTTATAGTATAAGGCTTTTTATTATGATATGGTTCAAAACCCTTATGCTCTTTATTTTTTAATTTATTAAAAAATGTAAAAATGGAACATATATATCAAATTATGGTACAAATAATAATAAAACGTCAATTTGCCAAAAATTTAAAAGTGTGTTATGTTATTAAAAGGGAATAAGATAAATTCCTACAAAAAAAGCCATTCTTTTCGGCAAAAAAGAATAGCAATAATATGTGCATTAAGCCCAGCACAATACAAAGCAATAAGCAACAATATCTTATTACTTTATTATTATATAAAAAATATATTGATAAAGTCAATACACAAGATATATCTATTAGCTTTGTTGCTAATATTTTTTAATGAAAAGAAAAATAAGGCAAGAAAGGTGTGATATGATGAATAAAATTAGAACTTCTAAAGGAGTGGTAAAAACTGCAAGTAAAAAATTAAGAAGTAAATCAACAAGCAAAAGTGTAAAGAGTATTGCAGGTAGTGCTTTAAGAAATAGAAGCAAATAAGTAGTATACATTTTTATTTTACAATTATTTAAGAAAAGATTAAAAAAAGGAGTATTATATGACAGTAGTAGAATGGTTAAATAATAACAATGGATTTACAATATCAATTTTAACATTGGTTTATGTTATAGCAACAATTGCTATTTGTATTTTTAATTATAAATCTGCAAAAGCAACCAGAGAACAAACAATGGAGTCAAAAAGACAATATGAAGATTTGAATAAAGCCTTTGTTATTCCAAAAATAACAGAGCTTGAAGGCAAAATTTTATGTTTATCATTTCAAAATATAGGAAGGGATATAGCAAAGAATGTTGAAATATCTATTAATAATAGTTGGTTAAAGTTAATTGAAAAAACAGCGACATTTCCAGAAACAGCTATAAAATTAAAAAATTTAAGTTTAAATAAGATATATTTGACTTCAGATCAAATTATATCATATGGATTATGTATACCTGGAAACGGACATGATGATATGAAAATTCTTCAACAAAAGAAAGTTGAGATAAAAATAACATATGAATCATTAGGGAAAAAATGTATAGATAATTTTGAAATTGATTTAAAAGGATATAATTCACTTGTTAATACTAGTGATTATGTAAGAATGATGACTAAGCTTATTAATTCAAATAAAGAAATAAAAAAAGAATTTGACAAAATAAATAGAAAACTTTCTAATAAAAAAGATAAATAAATTTCAT
>JALEND010000061.1 GCA_022768045.1 Mycoplasmatota bacterium
AAAATTAAAGGTATATGATGCTATGGAAAGTAGTTCTTTTATTAAAAATATGAAAAATAACAAAATAAAGTAACTTGACAAAGAAGAAAAAAATATATATTATTATAATAGCGTGAAGATATCACGCAAGCGTACTTTTACGATAAAGCTGAAAGTACGAACCAAAACCCCCTTGGAGTCATTTGACTCCTTTTTGTTTGCATTTTTATTTACTTTGTTATATAATGTAAATAATAGGAGGAGCGTATATGAAAGACTTAAGTTTTGAAACTATTAAAATTACTAATGATAAGGGAGAAGTAGTTGATGCAAAGGCAATAACTGTACTTAAAAATCCTAGTAATAATAAAAGCTTTTTATTATATTCTTTTGACACTGATAAAGAGGATGTGGATGTGTATGCTTCTTTAATATTAAAACAAGATGATGTCTATGTTTTGGATGTTATAAAAGATAAAGAAGATTGGAATCTTATTCAAGATGCAATCAGAAAATTACAAGGAGAATAATATGGAAAGAGTTAGTTTACCTACAAATAGCTTTGTTAATCAAAGTGATGTTTTACAAAGAGTATTTTCATGTAACAAAGAAGTTTTAAAAGAGTTATTTAAAACTAAAATTAACAAAGAAGCAAAAAAAGAATTAAATAATTTTAAAGCTACTTTAAACTTTGAAAAATACATTACATTAACAGAAAAAGACTTAGTAAAAGTTGAAGATAAAGCATACAAAGATGAAAGTTCTAATGACATTTTAAAATCATCAGAAGAAAATAATAAGCAAGATGTTATTTTTGAAGATGAGAGTAATAAAAAATTAGAAGATGCTTTAAATAGTTTGTTTTAAAAATATGTATTTTAATGTCGTATTTTCTCATAATAATTATGGTGATTATTATGAAAAAATACTTTTTTTTAATTATTTTATTTATAGTTTATTTAATATTGTCTTCTTTAAATAATACAAAGCAAGTTTTATCTATTACTGATGCTGATAATGATTCTACTGTTATAACGGTTAGACTAAATTTTACTGATGGAATAAATAGCAAAAGGGTAACAAACTTATTAGATAATTATAATAAGGAGTATTATATTAAAAATATGATTGGTAAATTTAATTATGATGTTTCTTGTACAAATATAAAAATTTGTATTGATAATGTGTTTAAAGATAAAGATGATGAGTTTTATAACAAGTATATATCTACTGGTTTTTTGATTAATAGTATTGAACTTATTGCTTATAAAGAAGAAATACTTACATTTTTAGATAATAATGGTATATTGTACACTATAATAAATTAAATATTTACAATTATTAAAAAAAACTATATAATTTAACTAGAGGTGTAATATGAAAAATATTTTGAGTTATATAAAAGATAAGATATATTATATAGCAGGAGCAACAATAGTTATTCTTATTTTATTAATAGTTATTTCTTCTTGTAGTTTTAAATCAGGTAGTTATGAAGATATAGAAGATGAAATGGTTGATGCAGCTAAAAGTTATTATGAAACAAGAACTAATAAATTACCTAAGAAGGAGGATTCTGTTATAAAGGTTACTGTTTCAACTTTAATAGAAGCTGAACTCTTAGATGAGATAGTTGATCCAACTGATGAAGAAATAACTTGTAATGGTTATGTTGAAGTAACAAAAATTGGTAAAGAGTATTCTTATACACCATTTTTAACTTGTAAAGGAAAATATGAACCTAAACACATTACTGATAAAATTCAATCATTAAAGTTAGATGAGTTAAATCAAGGTGTTTATAATATTGATGGTGAATATGTATACAGAGGAAAAGATGTTAAAAACTATGTAAAATTTGCTGAAAAATTATGGAGAATAGTTAAAATAGATGAAAATGGTGTAGCTTCTCTTGTTTTAGCAACGCCAACTGATGATAATTATTATTGGGATTCTAGATATAACTCACAAGAAAAATCTGAAACAGGTGTTAATACAAATTACTTAGATACTGATATTAGAAAGACGTTAAAAACGTATTATAATAAAAAATTTACAACTGATGAAAAGGCTAGAATGACATCAACAAATTTATGTGTTGGTAAGTATTATATTAATGAAGATGATTATGAATCATCTGGTGAAGTAATATCAAAGGAAAAGGATTGCTCTATAACTAAGGAAAATGAGAAAATCGGACTTTTAACACTTCATGATTATAAAAATGCTTCATTAGATGAAAAATGCACTAATGTTTTAAGTAAAGAATGTTCGAACTTTAATTATTTAAGTAATAGTGATTCAATAAACACTTGGACATTAAACTCTACTTCTAATAATACCAAGGATGCATTTTACATAGAAGGAACAATAGATTATGATGAAGCTTATTCTGGTAGAAACATAAATCCTGTTATTTATTTAACAAATAAAATAATTGTTGTATCTGGTAAAGGTACAAAAAGTAATCCATATATAGTAAGATAAAAAACAAATCTAAATGATTTGTTTTTTTATTTCTATTACTAGGTAATCTTCATAACTGTTTTTATATGTTTTATATTCTATGCTAATGTTTTTTAAAGTTTTATAAATATTATCATAATCATTTAAATTTAATAATATTAATATTATTCCTTTTTTATTTAGTAACTTTATATACTTATAAATATCTAATTTTTTGCTCTTATTTCTATAATCTAAAATAATTAAACTTATTTTATCGTTTAATGTTTCATTTATTTCGCTAAGTTTATATATTTTATTTTCCTTATAATCAAAAGTAATATTACTTTCATTTATTAATATATCTTTATTTTTTACTATTTTATTAAATTTTAAATTAACAAGATTAATTAAACTTTTTTTAAACCCTTGATATGTTCCTCTTCTTTTTAGTTCTTTATCAATATCATTTAAAACAGATACTTTTTTTAGAGTCCACAAAGGAGCTACTAAATCTTCTTTTTTACCATCTCCAGTTAATCTATGAACTACTATGTTTTCATTTAGCTCTTCTATTTGGCAACATACTATATCAACATATTCTTCTTTAGTTAAAATATGAAACTTATTTTTTTTATAATAATTTTCTAACTCTGTGTTTTTTAGTATGTGAAGCATATGTATTTTAATTCCATCAATGTTTAACTTATTTAAATGTTTTACCGTGTTAATCATCATGTTTTTATCTTCGTTTGGTAGTCCATTTATTATATGTACAACTACGTTTA
>JALEND010000062.1 GCA_022768045.1 Mycoplasmatota bacterium
CGCATATTTTCGTGTTTTTAGTCGTGGTATAATATTAATATAAATTTAGTGTTGACAAAACTTAGATAGTCAATTTATCTAACAGATCAGAATAGAAACTCTGGTCTTTTTTATCGACAGAAAGAAGGTAATTTATTGAAATAAGTAATTATAAGAAAAAAATAAATAATTTATTAATTGACTATAAAAATGAATTTATTACTAAGGATGATTATGAAGATTTTAAAGAAAAATATTTGTATGAGCTCAATAAATTAAATTTAGAAAAAGATAAATTAAATACTAAGGATAGTGAAAATAATTTACTTTGGTTAGAGCAATTTAAAGTAAAAGAAAAATTTGAAAAAGTAGATAGAAGGTTAGTA
The DNA here is from genome assembly GCA_022768045.1 of Mycoplasmatota bacterium. Lineage (GTDB taxonomy): Bacteria > Bacillota_I > Bacilli_A > RF39 > UBA660 > Aphodocola. The sequence continues at coordinate 366 of JALEND010000062.1, forward strand.
ATAAATTTTATAGATGAAATAAGAATAGGCAATAATAAAGAAATCGAAATAGATTTAAAGTTTAAAAATCAATATAATGAGGCATTGGACTATCTAAAAAGACATAATCTGTGATATAATATTCTATATTTATTTGCTTATAAAGAAGAAGGAAGTGATTAAAATGGATATGTATCAAAAAAGAGAAATGAGAAAAAATAAAAAAATGAATGAAGATACAAAAAGTTTACCATCAACGAGTATCAACTGGTACCCAGGTCATATGGCTAAAACAAGAAGACTTATAAAAGAAAATATTAATATGGTGGATGTTATATATGAAGTAGTAGATGCTAGAATACCTTTTTCATCTAGAATAAAGGATATAGATGATTTAATAAGTAATAAGCCTAGAATTATTATTATGACTAAAACAGACTTATGTGATATGAATAAAACTAGTAAATGTGCTAAAGCATATGAAAAAATGGGATTTAAAGTTGTAATGGTAGATTTAATTAATAATAAAGGAATATCTGACATATATAACGTAACTTCTATTCTTTTAAAAGACTTAGATGATAAAAGAGAATCTAAAGGTCTTAAAAAGCGTGCTTATAGGGCTTTAATAGTTGGTATACCAAACGTAGGTAAATCTACATTAATAAATCGTTTAGTGGGTAAAAAAGCTACTATTACAGGTGATAAACCAGGTGTTACTAAAAAACTATCTTGGATTAGAATAAATAAAGATTTAGAACTTTTAGATTCACCTGGAATATTATGGCCTAAGATAGATGATAAGGCTCAAAGTTTTAATTTAGCTTCTTTTTCAGCTATAAAAGAAGAAATCTTGCCACTTGGTAAGGTTGCATGTTATATATTAGATTATATGGATAAAAATTATAAAGATAATCTAACAGAAAGATACGGAAACATAAATTATGATGAAGATGATGTAATTGAAGCATATGAGACAATTGGAAGAAAAAGAGGTTGTCTTGTATCTGGTGGAGATATTGACTATGATAAAGTATCTAGTATAATAATAAAGGACTTAAGAGAAGGTAAATTAGGCAAAGTTACATTTGATGAAAAGGAAGAAGAAAGAAGCTAAAATAAAATGATAGATTTATATGAAAATGAAAAAAGACTATGGGATAGTGGATATGAAAATATAGCAGGTTGTGATGAGGCAGGACGTGGGCCACTTTTTGGACCTGTTGTTGCTGCATCAGTAATACTTCCACATGATTTTGTTTTAGAAGGTTTAAATGACTCAAAAAAACTAACTGAAAAGAAAAGAGAAAAATATTATCCTATCATAATGGAAAAAGCACTTGCAGTTGGAGTATCTATTGTAGAAGCTGATGAAATAGATGATATAAATATTTACGAAGCATCAAGACAAGGAATGCTTCGTGCAACAAATAGTTTAAAAATAAAGCCTGATTACATAATAACTGATGCTATGCCACTTGATGGATTTACAAGTGTGAAACACGAATCCATAATAAAAGGTGATGCTAAAAGTATAACAATTGCGGCAGCATCAGTAATAGCAAAAGTAACACGTGATAGAATAATGTATGAAGAAGATAAAAAACATCCTGAGTATGAATTTAGAAATCATAAAGGGTATCCTACAAAAAAACATATTGAACTAATGAAAAAGTATGGTATAATTGACGGATATAGGCGTACTTATGGGCCTGTTAAAAAATACATAGAAGAACATACTAGTAATAAGGAGGCTTAGTTATGAGCAAAAACTTAGTAATAGTAGAATCGCCTACTAAGACTAAAGCTATTGAGAAGTACTTAGGCAGTGATTA
>JALEND010000069.1 GCA_022768045.1 Mycoplasmatota bacterium
CAAAATCAGATACAGCACCAATACGCCATAGAAAAGCAGTTGCTTTAACACCTAATCTTGTTTTAATAGAATCAACACTAGCTGCAAAGTCTGCACCCATTTTGTCCATCTTGTTTGAGAAAACAAGTCTTGGAACCCCCATTTCAGTAGCTTGACGCCAAACATTTTCAGTTTGAGGTTCAACACCATTTTGTGAATCAAGTACTGTAACAGCACCATCAAGTACTCTAAGTGATCTTGTAACTTCTATTGTGAAGTCTACGTGACCTGGAGTATCGATGATATTTAAACGATTACCCTTCCAAAAAGCTGTAGTAGCTGCGGAAGTAATAGTAATACCACGTTCTTTTTCTTGTTCCATCCAGTCCATTTGAGATGCACCATCATGAGTTTCACCTATTTTGTGAATCTTATGAGTATGGAACAAAACACGCTCTGTACATGTAGTCTTACCGGCATCAACGTGAGCCATAATACCAATGTTACGAGTATTTTCTAACGAATATTCACGAGCCATATTTATAATCCTTTCCTACCAACGATAGTGTGCAAATGCTTTATTAGCTTCTGCCATTCTATGTGTATCATCTTTTTTCTTAACAGCTGCTCCTGTACCATTTGAAGCATCAATTATTTCGTTTGCTAATTTCTCAGCCATAGTTTTACCACCACGTGAACGAGTAGCATTAACTAACCATCTTAAAGCTAAAGCTTGAGCTCTTGCAGGCTTAACTTCAACTGGAACTTGATAGTTAGCTCCTCCAACACGACGAGCCTTAACCTCTAATGCTGGAGTAATATTTTCCATTGCTTTTTTGAATACGTCATTAGCATTTTCTCCAACTCTTTCGTGGATTAAGTCAAACGCATCATACACAATTTTTTCTGCTTTTCCACGTTTACCATCTAACATAATTTGGTTAACTAACTTAGTAATTACTTTTGAATTATATATAGGATCTGGTAAAACGTCTCTTTTAACAGCACGTCTTTTTCTCATATTATTTCTCCTTTCATATTATTACTTTTTAGGTTTTTTAGCACCGTACTTAGATCTACCTTGTTTACGATCTTGTACTCCTGCTGTATCTAGAGTACCTCTAATAATATGATAACGTACTCCGATTAAATCCTTTACACGTCCACCACGTATTAAAACAACGCTGTGTTCTTGTAAATTATGTCCTTGTCCTGGAATATAAGCAGTAACTTCATATCCATTACTCAAACGAACACGAGCATACTTACGTAATGCTGAGTTTGGTTTCTTTGGTGTCATTGTACCAACACGAGTACAAACACCACGCTTTTGAGGTGAATTTGCACTTATACTTTTTTTCTTTAAAGTATTTGTTCTAACTAATAGAACTGGTGCTTTTGGTTTACGCTTTTTGTTTTTTCTTCCATGACGAAGAATTTGATTTATTGTAGGCATATTCTTGCTCCTTTCTTAACACACTACCTGGTGTTTCTTTCTTGATATATTTTTAAGCCTTACCAAATTTAGCAAGACTTAATAAATCAGCTAATATAATATACCACTTTTAACGTTTAAAAGTCAATATATTTGATAAAATTTAATTAAAAATACTATTTGCTTTCTACAGCAGCATCAGTATTACTAAAACCATACTTTTGATTGAATTTTTCAGCTCTACCTGTCTTAGACTTCATTGTTGAAGCACCAGTGTAAAATGGATGACATTTTGAACAAACTTCTACGTGAATTTTTTCTTTAGTAGACATAGTTTCAAAAGTTTCTCCACATGCACAAGTAACAGTAGCCTTTTTGTACATACTTTCTTTTTTTGCCATGTTAACAGCTCCTTTCGCCATGACTTAAGTTAAGTCATAGATTTAAAATCCATTATATTATAACAATTGTTTGTTTATTTTGCAAGTGTTTTTTCATTTATAGAGCTAATTATAACATCACTTATTGCTTTATAGCCTTCCTTTGTTGGATGGATTTCTAAAAAATTAGGTAAATATTCATCATTAGCATAAAAAGTATCATGCAAATCAATAAAAGTCATATCATACTTACTTGTTAAATCTTCCATCTTTTCGTTAGCATACTTTATAATAGGCTCTATTTCTAAGGCATAAGTTGAAGAATAATTTGAAAGAGGATTATAAAAACCTAAAACCATTATTTGTTCTTTACATGATTTTCTTAATTCATACAACAACTTATTAATATCAACAAATGCCTCATCTACATATTTATATATATCATCATACTTATCTAAGTCAAATTCTTCTCCAATATTTAATTTATAAAACAAGTCATTTGAACCTATGCTTAACGTTACTAAATCTGCTTTTATAAGTGCGTGTTTAATTGTAATTTCTTTTTTACCTATCTTTATTTTTTTATTATTTTTTAAATCATTTAACAAATCAACACTTCTATAACCAGACTTAGCAAATTTCTTTGTATAAAACTTTAACTTATTTTTATCTTTTAAGTACTCAGAAACATAATCGCTATAACTTAAATCAATTGTTTTATACGGTGTTTGACCTGCTGCTAATGAATCACCTAGTGATAAATAATAAATCTTATTATCTCTTGTTATAAAAAATATACTTACCAATATTATTCCTGTCATTAAAAAACCTATTAATAATTTGTATCTTTTCTTCATATTAGCCTCCATAAAAAAAATAGTATCTACTAACAATACTATTTTATTTATGGTACTAGAAAATTAGTACTTATTATTTTTCTTTACTTTATCTTTTTTTATAATTTCTTTTGGAATACTAATACTATATGCACCACTTGTTAAAGTAACATGTGATTTAGTTTCTTCCTTTTTTAACTCTTCATTTTTCTTAGCTTTTACCTTTAATGCCATTATTTAACCCTCTTTTTCTAACTTAATATCAGCACCTACATTAGTTAATTTATAAACTATGTCTTCATAGCCTCTTAAAATATAATCAGCATTTTCTATAACAGTTGTACCACTTGCTATTAAACCTGCTATAAGTAAAGATGCAGCGCCTCTTAAATCAGTTGCTTTTATTCTCTTTCCTGTTAACTTAGTAGGTCCTATAATAACTGCTTTTTGATTAGTTAAAAGATCAGTTGTAGCACCCATTTTATTAAGTTCTTTTAAATTAAGGAATCTGTTTTCCCAAATCGTCTCATTAATTATTGATTTACCATTTGCTTGTGTTAAAAGAGTTGCCATTGGTTGTTGTAAATCAGTAGGGAAACCAGGATAAACTTGTGTTTTTATATTAGTTGCCTTTAGTTTTTTTGGCCTTGAAATAGTTATAAAATCTACACCAATTTCCATTATAGCGCCAACATCTTCTAACTTAGATATCAAAGATTCAACATGGTCAGGAATTATATTACTAATTTTTAACTTATCACCAATTATACTAGCTAATATCATGTAAGTACCAGTTTCTATATAATCTGGAACAACCTCATGAAAACAAGAATGTAAGTAATCTACTCCTTCTATTTTTATTTCTGACGTTCCTGCACCAGTTATTTTAGCTCCCATGTTATTTAAAAATGTAGCTACATTAACAATATGTGGTTCTTTTGCAGCATTAGATATAATAGTTGTACCCTTAGCTTTTACAGCAGCTAGCATTAAATTTAATGTTGCACCAACACTAGCAAACTCTAAATTAATTTTAGCTCCCTTAAGCTCATCTGCCGTTATAGTAAACAAGTTATTATTCTCTTCTACCTTAGCACCCATTGCCTCAAAGCCTTTTAAATGTAAATTGATAGGTCTTGCACCTATAGAACATCCTCCTGGAAAATATATTTCAACTCTTTTAAACTTACTTAACATAGCTCCCATAAAATAATAAGAAGCTCTTAATTTTGTAGCAATTTCCTTAGGTATTTTTCTATTTGTAATATTTTTAGAATCAATCTTTATTATGTCTTCATTTCTATATACCTTAGCACCTAAAAAATTCAAAATATCATCTAACGCATCTATGTCAGAAATATTAGGTACATTTGCTATTGTTACTTCTTCATCACATAATACAGCAGCTGGTATTAAAGCTACTGCACTATTTTTAGAACCACTTATCTTTATTTCTCCAGTTAATGTTTTATTACCATTAATTGTTATTTTATACATACTACGCCTCCATACATTTTATTGTATTTAAATTATTTGAAAATGTGATTAAAAAGCCTTTCTTTTACTCTCTAATAATTCGTTTTTTTCATGAATTAAATCTTTTACCGCCTGTTTTCCTGATGCGATTATTAATCTTGGATCATACACATTTTTATTTTCATTAATAAACTCTCTTACTTTTTTGGACCATACCAGTTGTATATCAGTATTAATATTTATTTTACTAACTCCGCAAAAAATAGCAGTTTTTATTTTATTATCATCAAGACCTGATGCTCCATGTAATACTAGCGGTAACTTAGCTTCCTTGCAAATATTTCCAAGAAGTTCAAAATTAAGATTTGCTTCTTCTTTATAAATTCCATGTTTATTTCCAATAGAAGGAGCTAAAGAATCAACTTTAGTTTCACTAATAAAACTCATACAATCATTTACGTCAGTATATAAACCAGTTAAAGAGCCTAATTCAGCTTCTACGGTTACACCTCTTGGATCAGCATACTCTTTTACTTTATTAGTAATTAAGATATTTTCTTCTAAAGTTTTATCTGATGCATCAATCATAACTGACGTAAAACCTTTATCTATTGCTTTTTTACATGATTCAAAGCTTTTTGCATGGTCTAAATGAAGCACAACTGGTACTTTAATATTTAAATCATTTATAAGACTTCTTACTATGCTACTAACAACTTCATAACCTCCCATATAATTTATAGCAGGTTCGCTTACTGCTATTATAACAGGTGCTTTGTCTTCATTACATGCTTCTAATATATATCTTGCAAACTCTAAATTGTTTATATTGTAAGCTCCAATTGCATAACCATCTTTGCTTGCCTTTATTAATAACTCTCTACTATTTACTAACATAATATACCTCACTATACTAATTTTAGTATATTTTTAAATCTTAGTCAAAGAAAAACACCAGAATTTACATTCTAGTGTATAGTAATTATTTCATAATTTTATTTTTCTTATTTATCTTTTCTAATTCATCAACATATGTTTTTGAAAGTTCTGCTGCTTCACTTGCTGCTCTTTGTGCTAATAATTCTTCTTTTTTCTTCTTATTACTAATAGCTAACCAAACAGCTCCAAAACCTCCAGTTGCAACTGCTGTACTAAGTCCTACTATAACCGCATTATAATTAGAATTTGTATTTGTTGATGTAGTCATCTTAGATTTTACATTTTCATTTAAAGATGAATACTCATCTGGATTTAAATAGACCTCTTTTTCTTCTGTTGGATTTGTTACACCCTTTGTACTAGCTGACTTAGTGTTTACACTACTTTTTTCTGTACTTGAAGCTGATAATGAATTAACTGAGTCTTGATAATCCTTTTCATCCATGTAAATTTCATCTTCGTGTTTAGTAGTTGTTGCAGCTGTAGTTTGAGATTTATTTGTTGTGTTAAGAGCTGGGTCTGTTTCTATACGAATAGATGTACTTACTTCTTGTCCACCCTGTGAAGTTGATGTACCTCCAAGATCTCCTTTTTTGTTTGTTGTAAGTTCAACTTTATTTCCGTCAATCTTAGTAGTACCTTCTGTCATACCTTCTGTATTAATATGAGTTTCAGTACGAACAGCTGTAGTAGTTTCTTTTCCTTTTTTCTTTTCTGTTACAGTGCCATGCTTTTTACCACCTTGATAAATTACTTTATTCTCTTTTTTAGTAGTTTGTTTTGCATTAGCTTCTGCTGCTTCTTTGCTATTAAAATGATTTCCAAGTGCTCTAGTAGTATATTCTTTGCAATCTTCTAAATTAGATGTATCTAGTCCTAACTCGTCTGTTATTTCAAAGCCTAACTTATTTTCTTCAGATTGAACTTTATGTTGCTTATCTAAGTCTTCAACTTTTTCCTTTGATAAAAACATTGTAAATAATGGATTTTGTTGTGATATTTGTCTATCTATATTCCACATAAAAGTATCTGATAAATCTTTATTGCCATAAATTTTTTCTGAAACAAAATCATAATAAGTATTTGCATTTGACTCAAGTTCTTCTAAAGTTGCATTTGTTTCAATTAATCTTTTTTGTTCATTAACAATTTTTGCTAGTGAAGCTTCTAATTGTTTTTCATAATTTTCTATATCTTTTGAATCAAGCATATAAGCATAAATATATTCATCATTTTGATCTAGCGCTTCTAAATCTTTTTCTCCACTTTTAATTAATGTTCCATGATTAACTTCATCTTTTATATTATCATCAAATAATGAGTTTGTACCATCAGTATTAATTCCTGTGATTAAAGTTTGAAGATATTGGTATTTTTCAATATCAGTTGCTGATTTTTCAAATATAATATCGCTATATTTTTCATTTACCATATAAATTAAGTTCATTATATCTTCAACAGTATAGTCTTTTTCACTTAATTCATATATTTCTTTTGCTCTTTCTCTTACTGAATCTTTATCCATATCAAATGACTTAATTAAAGTTAAATCATTAAATTCTGCATATTTATCTTCATTATCTGCACTTGATGAATAAGAATTACCTGCTATATCATTATTCTTACTATTTAAATAACTTGTAATACCTACTGCTCCAGATCCAGCCATAATAGCTGATAATATAACCGCCATAGTCTCTTTAGATACTTTACTTCTATTTTTTTGTTTTTTAAATACATTAAACATTCAAATCAGTCCCCCTTTTGTTTGAATGCCCAATATATTACCACTTTTTCGCTTAAATGTCAATAGTTTCTTAAAAAGATTTTTAGGCTAGAAAATTAAGTGAATAGAGTATAAAAATAATATAATAGATCCTATTAAAGATGGATATTTTCCGTACTTATCAGATATCTTTTTACCTAGTACAAATCCTAAGTTAGTAATGGTAGCACTTATAATACAAAATATTAATGATGAAAGAATGATATTATCAGATAAATAACTAAGTCCTAAACCAACAGAAAAACTATCTAAACTTACCGAAAAGGCAAATAATATAACACCTATTACATTTAAATTAATTAACCTTTTATCTTTTTCAAAAAAACTCAAAAACATGTTTATAGATAAAATAAAAAACACTATAAACATTACATACTTAGGACTTATACTAACATTTTCAAATATATAATTTCCAAACAAATTACCTAAAAGAGGCATAATAAAGTGAAATATACCAACTATAATGGATGTAATTAACGCTAATTTTTTTCTTACATTTAAAATACCATACGCAAATGATAATGCAAAAGCATCCATACTTAAGCTTAATGCAATTAAAATTATATTTATTATTTAAACCACCTCTTTAATATAATTTTATTACTGTTTATTTAAAAATATTTTTCTAATATTTCTTTTACAAATGATTTATAAGTTATATCTGATGTATTTTGTTCTTCTGCCTCCATTACACAAAGAGGAGGAAATAGTACACACCACCAATTATTACCTTCTCCATTTCCTAAAGTAACAAGTAAAGACTCATATTCTCCTGCTTTATAAACCACGCCCTTATATGTTTTTTCAGGAAATTCATGCATTCCATAATCTATTTTATAAGAATAATCCTTATTTTTCATTTCGTCTGATAAAATGTTATTAAACTCATTCATGTTTTCATTAATTATTTCCCTTGCATCTTTTATTGATGAGGTATTTGCTAACAAATTATATAGTTTTTTTTGCATTATATCTCTAACTTCTTCTTTTATTTTTTGATCTTTTGGAGAATTACTATTTGCTAAAACCCTAAATCTAATTGCAGAATCAGGTATTCTAACACTTTCTTTTTTATTATTTGCATTAATAACATATGAAATACTTAAAATAGCTAATAATATTAAAATAACTTTTTTCATATAAAAAATCACCCTCTATTAATTAGTGAGTGATTATTAATAATTATATACAAAAAACATTCTATCATTATCAGACAAATCCTTTTTTACTTCTACCTTTACATCCTTAAAATACTTTTTTACGATGTTTTTTATGTCATTTGCCTGGGTATTTCCTATTTCAAATGCAATCAAAAACTTATCATTCAAAATTTCTTTTGCTGTGGATAAAATTTTTTTATAATATTCTAATCCATTATCCTGTGCATAAAGTGCTAAATGAGGTTCATTATTTTTAACTACATCTTCTATTTCTTCATCTAGTTTAATATAAGGAGGATTACTAACTATAATATCAACCTTAATATTATTATCTATATATGGTTTTAACATATCCCCTTCATAAAAAGTGATATCTGCCTTAGTTTTAGTGCAATTTTTCTTTGCAACTATAAGCGCATCAGGGCTTATATCTGATGCATATACATGACTTTTAAGTTCTTTTGATAAAGTAATTGCTATAGCTCCACTTCCAGTTCCTACGTCTATTATAACTGGATTATTAAAGTTTTTTGATCTATTTATAACTTCATAAACTAATTCTTCTGTTTCACGCCTTGGTATAAGAACATTTTTATTTACATCTAACTCATATCCATAAAAATTAACATTACCAACTATGTATTGTACAGCTTCATTATTATCTAGTCTTTTTATAGCATCTTCTAAGTTACCATTATAATACTTTTTTAAATACTCTATATTATAATCTCTTTCCATAATAATCATCCTCCTTTCTATATGATTCTTGATATTTATCCGTTTCATACATACCATTATTTTTATTGTATTTTTTACTATTTATAAGAAGTATAGGTAAATTATTATTTACTGAGCATATATAGGATTCTTCATTTATATTATCAAAGCATACTAAATAACTTGGCTTTATAGGGTCTCTTTTTGTATCATATAATATTTCATTACAAGATTTTGTTTCTTTTAATAAATCATGTACATCATATATTTTATTTACTCTGTCAGTTCCAAACTTTCCATTAGTAAATGAATCGGTATTAAAAGAATGTATTATTTTATCACTGGATATATTATCAAATCCAAATATGATACCATCTGGATTAAATACTCCTATATGATTACTGCCTATTATACTAAGAGAAATAGTATCTTTAAATTTTTGATTCAAGGTTCCACAATGCACGCAAGATACAAAATCTTCACCATCTAGTTTATATACTGAAACTGACGAAATGAACTTTTCTTTATCATATAATTCTTTTCTTTCATTTAAATTAAGCAAATTATTTTGAATAGTTTTATAGCTTAAATCTCTAGCTGTTCTAAAATCATCATAATATTTATTAGTAATACTATTTCCAATCGATTTTTTTAGCAGATCTAATTGTTCTTCCTTATTTAACTTATCAAAGTTAAGTATTTTATTATATAATTTTCTCACACCTTCATTTAGATAAGGATTTTTACCATCGAACTCAGTAATGTTTTTTAAATTAATAAGTACATTATATGTATAATCCTCAAACAAATTATCACACACATATTCAAATTGTCTTAAAGTACTTATTTTAGCTAAATCATTATAAGCAATAATATCTTTATTACTTAATAATTCTATAGGTATTTGGTTTATACTAGTACTATCTATGCCTTTTTCTGATATGTTTTTATATAAATTTATATATTCGTTAAACACGTAATTAGAATCTAGATTAGATATTTTTTCATTTAAGTATTTTGTTCTACTTTTATTTATCTTATTTACTAATTCATAATTATTAACAGATAAATTATTAATAATGTTTCTATATATATTTGGATTTTCCATATTAGCTACTTTTTTTATAAAATTATTATCATTTAATAATTCATCTTCAACTGAAATATTTTTTATTACTAAAGAAAAGTAAACAAGTTGATTATTACTATAATTATTTATTATCTTTCTAACAACATCATAATTTAATAAATATTTAATAATAGATGGTTCAAATTTATTAAACATGTCATTAAATAAATAATTTTTACTTAAAATCAATACATTTTCATATGTTAGTAATTTTTTTAAAACATCATCAGAAAAGTATGATATTAAATATATTTTATGTGGGTTATTTTTCAAAATATAATTAAATACTTGTGTAGCTAGCTCAAAATCAAAATAACTATAATCATTATTATTATAAGGTTTAATAACAAAGCTCATAACTTTTTCACTTACATTTTTAAGACAAGCTGGATATGACTGCATTATAGCATTAAATTTATATAAAGCTTTATCATCCTTATCAATTATTTCTTCAAGATATTTATTATTAAGTAATATTGATTTTGATTTTTCATCTAAATCCTGAACTAACCATACAAAAGCATAATGATTTTCATTTTGTAATAAATAACTTCTAAGTTCATCAGTATTTAATAATTCATCAGTTTTATTTTTAATAACATATTCTTTTAACAATTCACCTTTGTAATTATAAAAATTCATAACATCTAACCTCTTTATTAATTATAGCACAAAAAAAGCTGAATTACTCTCCAGCTAATTTTCTCTTTTGATCTTCAGTAATTAATGCTTCAATTATTTCATCTAACTTACCATTCATTACTCTATCAAGTGAATTTATCGTAAATCCTATTCGGTGATCAGTCACCCTATTTTGCGGATAATTATAAGTTCTTATTTTTTCAGATCTATCACCAGTACCTATTTTACTTCTTCTTTCAGCACCAATTTCTTTTTCTTGCTCTCTCATTTTTAAATCATAAACTCTTGATTGTAAAATCTTCATAGCAATTTCCTTATTCTTTATTTGAGATCTTTCTGTCTGAGAATAAACTATTATACCAGTAGGTATATGTGTTAATCTTACAGCACTATCAGTTGTATTAACTCCTTGACCACCATTTCCTGATGCTCTTGTAATATCTACCCTAACATCATTCATATCAAGTTTAAAATCAACATCATCTATCTCAGGCATTACAAGTACTGTTGCAGTCGATGTATGAACTCTTCCTTGCGATTCTGTTGAAGGTACCCTTTGGACTCTGTGTGCGCCTGATTCATACTTTAATTTTGAATATGCGCCCTTACCTTTTACCATGAAAGATATTTCAGAAAAACCACCACTAGCACTTGGTGTACTATTTAAGTTTTCTACCTTAAAGCCCTCTTTTTCTGCATACTTAATATACATATCATATAAGTCACCAGCAAAAATATTAGCTTCATCTCCTCCAGCAGCACCTCTTATTTCAATAATAATGTTTTTCTCATCATTAGGATCCTTTGGAAGAAGTAATATCTCAAGTTGTTTTTCTAACTCTTTTTGTTTTTCTAATTGTTTTTCCTCTTCAGCCTTTGCAAATTCTCCAAGTTCTGGATCATTTACTAATTCTTTAGCTTCTTTATAATCTTCTTTTGCTTTTAAATACTCATTATAACACTGTAATATTTCAGATAAATCCGATTGTTCCTTAGATAATTTAGTTGTTTTTGCAATATCACTTATTACTTCTGGTTTAGTAAGTTCATTAGTAATAAACTCACTTCTTTTTTTTATATCTTCTAGTCTTTCAAACATATTATTCTTCTTCTAACTCTTCTTCAGTTAATATTGCTAAATCACTTAAGTCATCATCATCGTCATCATATTCTTCTTCATTACCAATTACAGCTTCATCTTCAATTTCAACTTCTTCTTTTTCAGGTTCTTCTGTATCAGCTGACTCTTCTTCTTCATCTTCTTCATCTACTATTTTTGCAACTGAGTGAAACTCTTTTAAATCCCATTCTGCATTATCAAGTAAAATAAATCTCTTATCAGTAGTTAATGTTGTATAAAAGTCTCCTATCATTTCAAACATAGCATCTTCATTTATTTCTAACAAAGAACACACTTCTTTAAATAACACTGGTGTTGTCTTTGTTTTTTTATCTAATTTTAACAATTCATATGCTATATCAGCATAAGATAATAATTCTAATTCCTCTAAAGGCATTTGTCTAACATTCATTATTTATTCCTCCTACATTTTTTCTGGTGCATCAACACCTATTAATTTTAAAGCGTTAGTTATAGTTATACCAACAGTTTTAATTAATCCTAAACGTTCTTTAGACATTTGTATATCATCAGTTAATATTTTATGTTTACCATAATAATTATGGAACATACTAGCTAATTCATACACATAATTAGTAATTAAATGTGGTTCTTTTTTTAATGCAGCACTTTGTGTAACTTCATTAAATTCATATACCTTAAGTAGTAATGATTTAGAATCTTCATCTAATATATTCTTAATATTTGTTTCAATATTTATGTTTTTACTTTCTGCATCTCTTAGAATAGAACATATTCTGGCGTTAGCATATCCAACATAAAAGAAAGGATTTTCACTTGATTTCTTTAATGCTAAATTAATATCAAAATCCATTTGACCATCTAAGCTTCTTGTTGCAAAGAAATATCTAGCAGCATCTTTTCCAATTTCATCTACAAGTTCAGAAATAGTAATATTACCACCAGTTCTTTTACTCATTTTAACGATTTCACCATCACGAAGAAGTCTTACCATTTGAAGTAATCTAACCTCTAACTTATCTTTATCATATCCTAAAGCTTCAATACTAGCTTTTAATCTAGATACATAGCTGTGATGATCTGCACCAAAAACATCAACTAAGTAGTCAAATCCACGATCAAACTTATCTAAATGATATGCTATATCAGGAACTAAATATGTATAACTACCATCAGTTTTTACAAGAACTCTATCTTTATCATCACCATAAACAGTTGTTTTAAGCCACGTTGCATCTTCTTTTTTATATACTAATCCTTTTTCATTTAGTATTTTTAAAGACTCCTCAATTCTTCCCTTAGCACGAATACTTTTTTCACTTGTCCACACATCAAAAGTAACACCAAAGTCAGATAAATCTTTTTTTATTATACCTAATAAATAGTTAACTGCTACCTTTTTAAAATACTCTAAGTCTTCATCTAGTTTTGTATCTTTATATTCATCATAAATATTTTTAGCTATATCAACTATTTCAGAGCCATAATAACCATCTTCTGGCATGTTTTCTTCTAGTCCACATAAACCTTTATATCTTTCTTTTAAAGAAACTCCTAGGTTAATTATTTGGTTCCCTGCATCATTTATATAATATTCTTTTGTAACATCATACCCTGCAAAAGACATAATATTAGCAAGATTAGATCCATATGCAGCACCACGCGCTGTACCTAAATGAAGAATACCTGTTGGATTAGCACTAACAAATTCTATATTTACTTTCTTATTATTTCCTATGTTTGATTTACCATAAGAAGCATCTTGTTTTATTACATCAGATATTCCGCTAAAAACATATTCATCTTTTAAATAAATATTAATAAAACCTGGTCCAGCTATCTCTACATTTTTTATTTCATCAGTGTTTTTTAAAATAACTTCTATTATTTTTGATGCTATAGCTCTTGGGTTATCTTTAAGGATTCTTGTAAGTTGCATCGCTATATTACTTGAAAAATCCCCCTGTTCCCTTTTCTTAGGAACCTCAACTACTATGTTTTCCTCATCAAAATCAATAGATAATGTCTTAAGCGCATTAGCAATTATTTCTTTTATCTTTTGTTTTAGATTCATTATAAATCTCTCCATTCTAATTCATACTTAAATCTATCACTAAACTCACCATTCATGTATAAATCATATTCTATAATTATATTATTATCATTTATAACAAGTTCTTTAGTTATAGACTCTAGTTTTAATTCTATCCCCAAATCTTTAATAACATATTTTGTTATTATAGACTTATTCTTTTCAAACTCTAAGTATATCTTCATATCTTTGTTTTCTCTTTCAAAAAAAACCTTATTATTTAAAAAAGTTATTTTTATAATAACGCCCTTATGATTATATGTAATTGTATTATCTTTTAAAATTCCTTTTTTCCCTTTTAGTACATCATTTTCTTTTGTTGATTTTATATTATGATTAATTATAACTTTAGACATAAAAACACCCTTAAAATTTTTCTAGTGTCAATATAGCATAGATAAGAAAAAAGGTCAACATCTAAATTTGGTTTTATGTATTATAAATTATGTTTTTATAAATGATTTTTTTATAATATTTTATTTATTTTTACCAATAATAAAATTAGAAAGAAGGTGATTTTATAAAAAAAATTAATAAAATTTGTTTAATAATCACCTTTATGATGTTATTATTTTGCTTTGTTTTTAGTATAGCTTTTGTAGTTGCTAAATATAATAACAAAATTAATATTAAATCATCTAATAATATTTATATGTACGATGGTGAAAACAAAAGTTTTTATGAAGGAAACAACGGTACTAAAAAGTGGATAAGTATTAAAAACATATCAAAAGATTTAATTAACGCAACAATATATTCAGAAGATAAAAACTTCTATGAACACACTGGATTTGATATACCTAGAATATTTAAATCTGCATTTATTAATATTAAATCAAAAGACTTAAAAGAAGGTGCATCTACTATAACACAGCAGTATGCTAGAAACCTATTTTTAACCTTTGATAAAACCTGGGAAAGAAAAATCAAAGAAGCTTGGTATGCATTTAAACTTGAAACTGAGTATTCAAAAGAGGAAATACTAGAAGGATATTTAAATACAATAAACTACGGAAATGGAATTTTAGGTATAGAAAATGCATCACTTTATTATTTTAATAAGTCTGCAAAAGATTTAAATTTAGCAGAAGCATCTATGTTAGCTGGTATTCCAAAGTCACCTAACAATTATTCACCACTTAACAATGAAACTAAGGCAAAGGAAAGACAAAAAAATATTCTTAACATATTATTAAATAATAAAGTAATAACTAAAAAAGAGTATAATAATGCAACTAATACAAAATTAACATATTATGGTAAAAAAGAAAATTTAAATCTTAGTACACTTATGTATTATCAAGATGCTGTAGTTAAAGAACTTAATGAATTAAAAGTGGTTAGTGAAGATACAATAAGAAAAAAGGGTTTAAAAATATATACAACGTTAGATATTAAGGCTCAAACTGTATTAGAAGATGCTATTAACAAAAATCTAGAAAATAAAAAAGAAATGCAAACAGCAGGTTTAGTGATGAATCCTAAAAACGGAAATATACTTGCATTAGCTGGAGGTAAAGATTATTCAAAATCTCAGTATAATAGAGCTATAAGTGCTAAAAGACAGGTAGGATCAGCTATGAAACCAATACTATACTATTCTGCCTTAGAAAACGGTCTTACATCTTCTACTACTTTTCTTTCTAAACCTACTACATTTACATTAGATAATGGTGCAACTTATTCTCCAAAAAATTTTAGTAACATATACCCAAATGATGAAATTACAATGGCACTTGCAATATGTTATTCTGATAATATTTATGCTATTAAAACGCATCTATTTTTGGGAGAAAACACTTTAGTTAAGCAAGCTAAAAAGATGGGCATAACAAGTAAATTAGATGCTAATGCATCTCTTCCACTTGGAACAAATGAAATAAGTTTAAATGAGTTTGTTAGTGCTTATTCTATGTTTGCAAACACCGGGTATAGTGTCAAGGGACACTTAATAACTAAAATAGAAGATATAAAAGGTAACTTAATATATGAATATAAGCATAAAAAGAAAAGAGTATTAGATAAATCTTATACTTATATACTATCGGAACTTCTTTCTAACACAACAGACAGAAAATTAAAAAGTTATACTTCTCCTACAGCTGCTTCAATATCTTTAAAACTAACAAAAAAATATGCTATTAAAACAGGTACTACGGATTATGATTTGTGGACTGTTGGATATAATCCAGACGCCGTAGTTGGAATTTGGACAGGATATGATGATAATAGAAAATTAAAAAAAGAGTATAAATATTCTAAAAACATATGGGCAGATACAATCGAAAATTACTTAAGAGAAAAAAAGGAAAAATGGTACGAAAAGCCTGATAATGTTAATGGGGTTTTAACTGATTTAAACACAGGAAAAGTTGCAACTAATTCTTCTAAACTTAAAAAAATATTATACTATATAAAAGGAACTGAACCAGATAATATAAATTCTAAAAAAGAAAAAACGGCTAACAATAATTAGTCGTTTTCTTTCTTTTCTTTATCCACTTCTTTTGATAAAGCTTTTTTTAATTCTTCCTTATTCATTGAAGAATATCCTTTTATATCCTCTTCCTTAGCCATTTCTTTTAATTTAGATAAAGATACATCATCCAACATATCTTCTTTAGGCATTTTACCTGTTTGAGCTAAACTATCTATCTGCTCTTTAGTAAGAGTTTCATGTTCTAATAATGAATTTGCTATTAAATCAAGTAAATCCCTGTTTTTTTCAATTATTTTCTTAGCTTTAGCATAACAATCATTCATCATTTTTCTTACTTCATTATCAACTTCTAAAGCCACTTGTTCTGAGAAGTTTCTGTTTTTATTATAATCTCTTCCTAGAAAAGCACTACCTTCAGGAGTTTCTAATTGAACTGGACCAAGACTTGACATACCATACTCTGTTACCATACTTCTTGCTATTTTTGTAGCCTTAGAAAAGTCATTGTGAGCACCTGTTGTTATTTCACCAAAAACAATTTCTTCTGCAACACGACCACCAAGTAATCCCATTATTTGTTCTAATAACTCCGTTTTAGTTGCAGTATACTTTTCTTCTTTAGGAAGCATTAAATTGTATCCACCAGCCTCACCACGAGGAATAATAGTTACCTTTTGAACATCATTTGCATTATCTAATTTTATACCTAACACAGCATGACCAGCTTCATGATATGCTACTAATTTCTTTTCATCTGGAGTATATTTTTTAGTTACCTTAGCAGGTCCCATAATAACTCTATCTATTGCTTCATCTATTTCAGACATAGTTATAGCAGTCTTTTCTCTTCTTACTGCTAAAAGTGCTGCTTCATTAAGTAAGTTTTCTAAATCTGCTCCAGAAAAACCTACAGTACGTTTTGCAATACTATCTAAATGTACGTTTTTAGATAATATTTTATTTCTAGCATGTACTTTTAATATTTCTTCCCTAGCCTTTTGTTCAGGTAAAGCAACCGTTACTTGTCTATCAAATCTACCTGGTCTTAAAAGTGCTGGATCAAGTACATCTGGTCTATTAGTTGCTGCTATTATAATAATTCCTTCATTAGCACCAAAACCATCCATTTCAGTTAATAATTGATTTAAAGTTTGTTCTCTTTCATCATGGCCACCGCCTATTCCTGTACCACGTTGACGTCCAACAGCATCTATCTCATCAATAAATATTAAACATGGGGCATTTTGTTTAGCTTGTTTAAACATATCTCTAACACGTGATGCACCTACACCAACATATAATTCTACGAAATCAGAACCTGATATAAAGTAAAATGGTGCATTAGCTTCACCTGCTACAGCTTTTGCAAGTAATGTTTTACCAGTTCCTGGAGGACCTACAAGTAAAACTCCTTTAGGTATTCTTGCACCTAACTTAGTAAACTTCTTAGGATTTTTTAAGAAATCTATTAATTCTTGTAATTCTTCCTTTTCCTCTGGTAAACCAGCTACATCCTTAAACGTTACTTTTCCTCTATCTGGATTTAATTTAGCTCTACTTCTTCCAAAATCCATAGACCCTTTTTGTCCACCTAATTGCTTAGTAAAGAACCAAAAAGCAATACCTATTAATATCAAATAAGGAGCTACATTAACTAAGAAAACAAACCATGTACTAGATGATGGATCAGACTTAGAAACTATCTTAAAATCCTTCTTTTCACTAGCATTGACTATTTTCTTTATAACTGTATCAGATAAAGGAGTTTTAACTACAAATGTTTCTCCTTTTTTAGCATCTCTTAACTTACCAGTTATTTGATAAGTATAAGCATCAGTTGATGGAGTTATAACAACTTCTTTTATATTATTTTTATTTAATGCTTTATTAAATTGGTTATACGTCAATTGTTTAGTATTATTATTTGATGTACTATAAAAAAACATTATAGCAATTCCAATAACCAATAATAAAACATAAGGAAACATACCTTTTTTCATTTCTTGATTATTTTTTTGTATCATATTAATCCTCCTTGCAATACTTTAATATTATATCATACTTTCCTTCTTTTGACCTATCATATTTAGTTTTCTTAAGCCCTGGTAACCAAACTATATTACCTAAACTGTCAACAACTACAGGATAAATCTCTCTTTTATATTTATCTATCTTTTCATCTATAAATATATCCTTTAACTTTCTAGTTCCATCCATATTTAAAACACTAATTTTATCACCAGAAACCCTATTTCTTACGTATAATGGTAATTTTATAGAAGAAGAATCAAGTAAAGTTATATAATTAGAATTATTTTCTACGTTATTTATCTTTTTAATTACATAATTATTAGGTAACTTTAAATAGTCATCAAACAAAAAGCAATAACTATTATATTTATTATCTTTGTCGATATATATCAAATCATAAGACTTTATTATTTTTTTATTTAATGGTAAAGAAATGCAAGCATTTGATTTACCAGAAAAAATCAAATTAAATATTAATTCTGTATGGTTTTTATTTATTAATTTTATATTTTCTTTGTAAGTATTATACAAATATTTTTCAATCACTTTTTTTATAATTAACCTATCCTCTTTTTTTAATAAATTAATATTTATCCTATTATTTTTAACAATACTTTGATAAGTTTTACACACTATATTATTTATATAATCATCATATTCTTTTAACATACAAGAAAACATTAAGAACTTTTCATGAACCTTAGCGTTTTCTTTCTTTAAAAATGGTAATATATTATTTCTAAATCTATTTCTCATCTGATCATCGGAAAAATTAGTATTATCAATTGCATAAGGTATTTTTTTACTATCACATAAACTAATTATTTCATCTTTTGTAAGATATAAAAGAGGTCTTATTAGTTTGTAATCTTTTCTATCACTAATTAATTGAATAGCCGAATATCCAGAAATACTAGATCCCCTAGTTAATCGCATCATGATAGTTTCTATTAAATCATCACCATGATGTGCTGTAAAAAGATATTTTGAATGATATTTCTTAGTTATTTTACTAAAGAATTTATATCTAATATCTCTAGCTTCTTCCTCAGTAAATTTATCATTCTTATACTTATTAATTTTCATAAATTCAAATATAATGTTATTTTCTTTGCAATATTTTTCTAGTTCTTCAGCTTCTCTATCACTTTCTACTCTATGATTATGATGTACATGACAACAAATTATTTTATTATTTTTAAATTTTAATTTTAATAAACTTAATAAAAACATAGAATCAGGACCATAAGAAACCGCAACTACCAATGGTTCTTCTTTCGAAATGTTTAACGAATCTAAGAATTTATATACATCTTTCATAAAATCACCTAACAAATATTGTAACATATATTTTCAAAAGTCTTTATAAAACTTATTAAATTTAATAAATATTAATTTATTGAACATAATAAAATTGGTGATTACTATGAAAATAAGATTAGGCTATGTTTCTCTTGCTAAAACTTTAGATGATATTACAACGTCGCACACTATAACTTATACAAATTACGTAAAAAATAATTATACTGTGGATAAATTAATTAAAATAACTAATCTTAATCTAAATTCCCTAAAGGAAATATTAATATATAATGTTAAAAATAATTTTCATTTTTATAGAATAACATCTAAACTTGTACCTCTTGCAACACATAAAAATGTTAAATTCGACTATATTAAACCCATGCTTAAAAAATATGAAGAAATAGGTAATATAATAAATAAAAATAAATTAAGAGTAGATACACACCCGGATCAGTTTACAGTGCTAAATAGTACAAATAAGGAAATAGTTAATAATACAATTAAAATTTTAAAATATCATTATAGTATTTTAAAAGCATTTAATATTAAAGATAAAATAATTATTCTTCATGTAGGATCTAGTGTATTCGGAAAGGAAAACTCAATAAAAAGATTTATAAACAATTTTAATTTATTACCAAGTTATTTGAAAAATGCTATTGCATTAGAAAATGATGATAAAATATATAACATAAAAGATGTAATACAATTATGTGAAAAATGTGGTATACCAATGGTATTGGATTATCATCATTATTTATGTAATAATAACGGTGAAAAAGTTGAAGATTATTTAAAAAGAATTTTTAATACTTGGAAAAACAAAACACCCAAAATACATTTTTCATCTCCTAAAAATAATTCAAAAAAGGATTTTAGAAGTCATAATGATTTTATAGATTCAAATAAATTCACTAACTTTTTAGAAATTTTAAAAAAAGAGAATAGAAATGTTGATATTATGTTAGAAGCTAAGGCTAAAGACTATGCATTAACTAAGTTAGTAAGGGAATTAAAATATAAAACAAATTATAAATTTATAGATGATTCTACTTTTATAATATAAAAAAAAGAAAGCTAAAAAAGCTTTCTTTTAATCTGTTAATTGTTCCTCTAATACATCAAGTGCATCTTCTTCTATATTTTGACTTTCTAAGCTATATTTAACGTTAGAATAGAACTTAGAACCTGTACCAGCAGGTATTAATTTACCAATTATAACATTTTCTTTTAATCCTGTTAAATGGTCAATCTTACCTTTTATTGATGCATCTGTTAATATTCTAGTTGTTTCTTGGAATGATGCTGCTGATAAGAATGAATCAGTTTCTAAAGAAGCTTTAGTAATACCAAGCATAATTGGTCTACCAGTAGCTGGTTTCTTACCTTCTATTATAGCTTGCTTATTAATTCTAGTAAACTCATGCATAGAAACTAATTTACCTGATACTAATTCAGTTTCTCCACCATCAACTATCTTAATACGAGCTATCATACGACGAGCAAGTACTTCTATATGTTTATCAGAAACATCAACTGCTTGTGATTTATATACTTTTTGTACTTCAGTTAAAATATAGTTTTGAGCAGTAATAGGATCTGTTACAGCAAGTAATTCTTTAGGATTAATAGAACCAACATTTAATTTATCTCCTGCTTTTACTTTTTGTCCTACTTCCACACATAACTTAACTCCGTAGTTAGTTGTATGTTCTCTTGTTTCAACATCATTTGTTATTTCAATCTTATATTTTCCATTTACATCATCAATCTTAGTTATTTCACCATCAATTTCTGCAATTGTAGATCTTGCTTTTGGATTTCTAGCTTCAAATAATTCTTGTACACGAGGTAAACCTTGAGTTATATCTTCACCTGATGCTAATCCTCCAGTATGGAATGTACGCATTGTAAGCTGAGTACCTGGCTCACCAATTGATTGAGCAGCCATTATACCAACAGCCTCACCAATCTCAACAACGTTACCAGTTGCTAAATTAGTACCATAACAATGTTTACAAATACCATTTTCAGTCTTACAAGTAAGAGCCGTTCTAATTTCTACCTCTTCAATTCCAGCCTTATCAATCTTATCTGCAATTTGTTCTGTAATTAATTGATTCTTATCTATAATTAATTCTTTAGTATTTGGATTAATAACTTTCTTATTAGTATATCTTCCTTGAATACGTTCATGAAGTGATTCAACAACTGTTCCAGCATTTTCATCCATTATAGCTTTAACAGTAACACCTTGAATAGTTCCACAATCTTCTTCACGTACGATAACATCTTGTACAACATCAACTAAACGTCTTGTTAAGTAACCAGAATCAGCTGTCTTAAGTGCAGTATCGGCATTACCTTTACGAGCACCATGAGTAGAAATAAAGAACTCTGATACTGATAATCCATCTATAAATGAAGATGTTACTGGAATTTCTACTGCTTCACCATTTGGTTTAGCTAGTAATCCACGCATTCCTGCTAACTGAGTAAATTGTGATAAGTTACCACGAGCTTTAGAGTTAATCATCATCATGATTGGATTTTCTGATGGAGCTTCTACTTTAGCTTTTAATTCAGCTTGAACTTGGTTAGTTGCATCGTTCCATACAGCACAAACCTTTTCATAACGTTCTCTATCAGTTATTAAACCTCTTCTATATTGTTTATTTATAGTATCAACAATTTTTTGTGATTTTTCAACTATTTCGTCTTTCTTTTCACTTCTTTCAACGTCAGCGATTGAAATAGAAATACCTGACAATGTAGAATACTTAAATCCTAAATCTTTTAATTTATCTAGCATTATAGAAGTTTCTGTTGTTTTATAACGTTTATATATTTGAGCAATTATACTCTTTAATGCACTTTGTGGGAATGGTCTAGTTGGTTCCATCTTCTTTATTTCTTCAGGAATATTGCTTCCTTTTGGTAAGAAATACTTCATTGGAGTTAGACCTTCATAGTTTTCATCTGATGGCTCATTAACATATTGGAATCCATCTGGTAGATTCTCATTAAATATTAATTTACCAACTGTAGTTACTAAATACATATCTTTTTGTTCATCAGTGAACATTTTATATTTAATTGATTTAGTAGGTAATGCAATTCTTGTATGAAGAGTAATTTCTCTTCTCTCATAAGCACAAATAGCATCATTAGAATTCTTAAATACTCTACCTTCACCTTCTAAACCAACTTTTTCCATTGTTATATAATAGTTACCTAATACCATATCTTGTGATGGAGTAACAATTGGTTTTCCATCTTTTGGAGATAAGATATTATTTGAACTTAACATTAATATTCTAGCTTCTGCTTGAGCAGCTTCTGATAAAGGTACGTGAACAGCCATTTGGTCACCATCAAAGTCTGCGTTAAATCCTGCACAAACTAATGGGTGTAATCTAATAGCTTTACCACTAACTAATTTAGGTTCAAATGCTTGAATACCTAATCTATGAAGTGTTGGAGCACGGTTTAACATTACTGGATGTTCTTTAATAACATCTTCTACTATATCCCAAACTCTTTCCTCTCTATTATCAATTAACTTTTTAGCAGATTTAATATTATGAACTATATCTCTTTCTACTAAACCATGAATTACATGTGGTTTAAATAACTCTAGAGCCATTTCTTTTGGTATACCACATTGATACATCTTAAGAGTTGGACCAACAGCTATAACAGAACGTCCTGAATAGTCAACACGTTTACCAAGTAAGTTTTGACGGAAACGTCCTTGTTTACCTTTTAACATACTAGATAATGATTTTAAAGGTCTGTTAGATGGACCAGTAACATTTCTACCACGTCTACCATTATCAAATAATGCATCAACAGCTTCTTGTAACATTCTTTTTTCATTTTGAACGATTATTGAAGGAGCATTAAGTTCTAGTAATTTTTTCAAACGATTATTACGATTTATTACACGTCTATATAAATCATTTAAATCACTAGTAGCAAAACGTCCACCATCTAATTGAATCATTGGTCTTAAATCTGGAGGTAAAACTGGTAATGCAGTTAATATCATCCACTCTGGTTTATTTCCAGACTTATGAAATGAATCTAATATATCTAATCTCTTTAATAAACGTACTCTTTTTTGTTCTTGAGTATTCTCTAATTCTTTTTCTATTTTTTGTATTTCTTCTTCTACATTAATCTCTTTTAATAATTTTAATATAGCTTCTGCACCCATACCTACTTCAAATGTATTTCCATATTTTTCATAGTAAGCACGGTATTCTTTATCAGATAAAGTTTGTTTTTTTTCTAAAGGTGCAGCTCCTGGATTAATTACTACATAAGATACAAAGTATAAAACCTCTTCTAAGTCTCTTGGAGACATATCTAAAACTAATCCCATTCTACTTGGAACACCTTTAAAGAACCATATATGAGAGACTGGTGTTGCAAGCTCTATATGTCCCATACGTTCACGACGTACCTTAGATTTTGTTACTTCAACACCACATCTATCACATGTAATATTTTTATATCTTAATCTTTTGTACTTTCCACATGCACATTCATAATCCTTCTTTGGACCGAATATTTTTTCACAGTATAAACCATCTCTTTCTGGTTTTAAAGTACGATAGTTTATTGTTTCTGGTTTCTTTACTTCTCCATAAGACCATTCTCTTATTTGTTCGGGTGAAGCTATAGATATTTTAATTCCTTCAAATCTATTTGCATCCATTATTCTTCACTCCCTTCTAAAGTAGAATCATCTAACTCATCTAATTGATCTTCTATTTCAGCTTCGAAATCATCTTCTTCATCAGAATCATCATTGTCTTCTTCATTTTCTTCATCAGTAATTGTACTTGCTGGTTTTTCTTCAGTTTTTACCATTGATACATTATCTATTTCTTCTATAGATAATGGAGTTGAATCATTATCTTCCTCTTCTTCAAGAGTTTTGATTGCAACTTCTTTACCTTCATCATTTATCATTGCAATATTTAAACCTAAAGCTTGGAACTCTTTTATTAATACTCTAAAGCTTTCTGGGATACCAGCTTGATCTACAGGTTTTCCTTTTACTATAGATTCATATACTTTAACACGTCCCATAACATCATCTGATTTAACAGTCATCATTTCTTGTAAAACGTTAGCAGCACCATATGCATATAATGCCCAAACTTCCATTTCACCAAATCTTTGACCACCAAATTGTGCCTTACCACCTAATGGTTGTTGTGTAACTAATGAGTAAGGTCCTGTTGCACGAGCATGTAACTTATCATCTACCATGTGATCTAGTTTAATCATATACATAACACCAACAGCTACTCTGTTTTCAAATGGTTCACCTGTTTTACCATTATATAAAACAGTCTTTCCATCTTCTGCCATACCTGATTCTACCATCATATCTTGAATATCTTGCCAAGTAGCTCCATCAAATACTGGTGTTGCAGTATGTACGCCTAATCTTTTTGCAGCCATACCTAAATGCATTTCTAAAATTTGTCCAGGATTCATACGAGATGGAACACCTAGTGGATTAAGTAAGATATCTACCGGAGTACCATCTGGTAAATATGGCATATCTTCTTGAGGAGCAACTAACGAAATAACACCTTTATTTCCATGACGTCCAGCCATCTTATCTCCTACTTGAATCTTACGCTTTTGAATTATATAAACACGAATTTCTTTAGAAACACCACTTGGTAATTCATCAGAATCCTTTTTAGTATATATTTTAATATCATGAACAATACCTGCAGCTCCATGAGGAACTCTTAAAGAAGTATCTCTAACTTCACGAGTTTTTTCACCAAAAATAGCATGTAATAATTTTTCTTCTGAAGTTAACTCTACCATTCCTTTTGGAGTTACTTTTCCAACTAAGATATCGCCTTCTTTTACCTCAGTACCAATTTTAATAATTCCATTAGCATCTAAGTTCTTACGAGCTTCTTCACTAACATTTGGAATATCACGAGTAATTTCTTCAGGACCTAACTTAGTATCACGACATTGAATCTCATAATCTTCAACATATAATGAAGTTAATACATCGTCTTTTACCATTCTTTCATTAAGTATAACAGCATCCTCATAGTTATATCCATTATAAGTCATAAATGCAACTGTTAAGTTCTTACCTAATGCAACTTCTCCATGATCTGTAGATGGTCCATCAGCTATTGTTTGACCTCTATTTACCTTATCACCAATTCTTACGATAGGGATTTGATGATAACAAGTACCAGCATTTGATCCTTCAAAATTCTTTAATGTATATATATCTTTTGAATTCTTAGTCTTAATAACAATCTTCTTACCATCAACGTATTCAACAACACCTTCTGATTTTGATAAAACAGATACACCACTGTCTTTAGCAGCTTGAGCTTCAACACCTGTTGCAACTAATGGAGCTTCTGCTCTTAATAAAGGTAATGCTTGACGTTGCATGTTAGATCCCATTAATGCACGGTGAGCATCATCGTGGTCTAGGAAAGGAATACAACTTGTAGTAACAGATACGATTTGTTGTGGAGCTACGTCTATATAGTCTATTTCCTTTGGTGATGCTAATATGTTTTCACCATTTTGTCTTGCAGGACAATGTTCTTGAACAATAGTATCTCCATCCATATCTATCTTAGCTTGAGCTATAATATGTCCATTTTCTTCATCTGCAGTTAAATAATCTATTTGATCTTGTAACTTACCATCTTTAACTCTTCTATATGGAGTCATTATAAATCCATATTCATTAATTTTAGCATAATTTGCAAGTGAAGTAATAAGACCGATATTAGCACCTTCTGGAGATTCAATAGGACAAATTCTACCATAGTGAGATACGTTAACGTCACGTACTTCCATAGCAGCTCTATCTCTAGATAATCCACCTGGTCCTAAAGCTGATAAACGACGTTTATTATTTAATTCTGATAATGGATTTATCTGATCCATAAATTGTGATAATGGACTTGATCCAAAGAATTCTTTTATAACAGCTGTTATAGGTCTAATATTAATAAGAGTTTTTGGTGTAGCAGTTTCTACGTCTAAAGTAGTCATTCTTTCACGAATAACTCTTTCCATACGAGCAACACCTACTCTAAATTGATTTTGTAATAATTCACCAACTTGTCTTAAACGACGATTAGATAAATGATCTATTTCATCTATTGATCCTACGTTTTGTAATAAGTTTAAGTAATAAGATACTGATGCATAAATGTCAGAAATTGTTAAAATTTTAACATCTAATGATTGATCATTACCAATTACCTTAATAACTTTTTCAGGATTTAATGGTGAGTAAATGCTTACAACTTGTACCTTAGTATGATCATCTAACTCTTTATTTAAAGTTGCATCTATTACACCATAACCATTATCTAATATTGGTTTTAATTGTTTCATTACTTCATTTGTAACTTTTGTACCTTTTTTTATAACAACTTGTCCATCTACTTCAATATCTTCAGCTAATGTTTGATTTAATAAACGTTCTGCAACATTTAATTTTTTATTAAATTTATAACGACCTACTTTAGCTAAATCATATCTAAAGTTATCAAAGAATCTAGTTATTAATTGGTTCTTTGCACTATCTAATGTAGCAGGCTCACCTGGTTTTAACTTTTCATATATTTCAATTAAAGCTTCATCCATGTTTCTTGTAGAATCTTTAGATAAAGTATTAATTAAATATTCATCTTGACCATATAAGTTAAGAATTTCTTCATCAGTTGATAAACCAAACGCTCTTAAGAAAGCAGTTATAACAACTTTTCTATTACGATCAATTCTAACATCAATAACATCTTTACTATTTAATTTAAATTCTAACCATGTACCTCTTGTAGGTATGATTTGTGAAGATATAATAGATCTACCATTTTTATCTATTTCTCTTCCATAATATACGCTTGGAGAACGTACTAATTGTGATACAATAACACGTTCTGAACCGTTAAATATAAATGATCCAGAATCAGTCATTAAAGGCATATCACCTAAAAATATTTCTTGCTCTTTAACTTCTCCAGTTTCATTGTTAAAAAGACGTGTTTGAACCTTTAAAGGTGCAGCATATGTAGTTTTCTTTTCCTTGCACTCTTTAATAGTATATCTAGGTTCATCAATACAATAATCTCCAAATTCAAGTTGCATTGTACCAGAAAAATTACTTACTGGACTAATTTCCTCTAATACTTCCTTAATACCTTCTTGAATAAACCAATCATAGGGTTTTAATTGTATTTCTAATAAATCACTTAATTCTAATGATTTATTAACTTTTGAGAAATCTCTTCTCTCGCGATATTCATTCATTTTTCTTATTTTATAAGCCATGTGAATCCACCCCTAAACAAAAAATTTTTAAAGAACATGTCCAAAATTAAAGACACAGTACCAATTTAAAATATTACAGTAAAAATCTACCATTGTCAATAAATTTTACAAAAAAAGTAAAAAAAATCGTGAATAACTTCACGATTTATATTAATTATGTTTTTTAAAGCCTACTACCCTTGCATTAACTTCTTCATTAAACCCATCATATTCATCAGTTACATATTCATATGAACAATCTACCAAAGCATTATCAACAGTATTATTTAAACTTGCTGATATATATAAGTCTTTATCAGAATAAAGTACGCTAGACCAAAAATCTAAATTTTTTACTTTTTTATTATCAATTTTTTTTGCACTTTGTAAGAAATTTTTATACATATTATTTATTTCATCATTAACTTTATTATTGATATAATTTCCTGAAATATAATTATGCATAAATCTTTCCATGTTTGTTTTTTCCATAATTTCCCCCTTAAAACTTATTTAAATGGTATTATAACTATTTTTAAAATTTTGTCAATACTAACTAGCCTTTACTATATAAAAACCTTTTTTCTTTTTTACTACACATACATTGTTATAAATCACTTTCATATCTTTTATAATAGAATCAGCACCCTGTTTTTTTCTTACAACTATCCATAACTCACCATCAGAAGTAAGATAATCTTTTGCATTCATTACTATTTCATATAACTTAGTTTTACCAACTCTAATTGGTGGATTTGATATTATGTAATTATATTTATTATTAATATTTTGATAAGCATCTGATATAAAAACTTGTGCATTTAATTTCTGCTCTAAAACAGCATTTCTTGATAAATTAACCGCTCTTTCATTCACATCAGACATATCCACAGCAAAACCTAATTTTGAAGTATATATTCCAATAGGTCCACAACCACAACCAATGTCAAGAACACGTTTTTCCTGTGCAAAACTATAATCAAACGTCTTTAATAATAATTCTGTTCCAAAATCTAGCTCTCCTTTAGAAAATACACCATTATCAGTATAAAAATAAAAATTAACATCATTAATAGTTGCATTTACTCTTTTAATATCAGATTTTAAATTTTCATCATTTGTAAAATAATGTGCCATAATATCACCTCTTTTAATTTAGTTCTATTGTTAACTTTAATTTAAGCATTTATCTATTAAGCTAATTATAACATAACAAAGAAAAAATTGAAAAAGTATTATTTTCAATTCTTTTTTATAAATGCTCTTGGTTTAGGTAATCCAGGGATTATTGGAACAACTTCATAATCTTTATACATTCTCATAAACTCGCCTTTTAAATCATCATTATTATATTTATTTAAAAATAGTTTATTAAAATGAGAAACTATGGTTTTATCGGTTAAATTTACTAATGCCATAGCGTTTGAAACATTTGGAATTCCTGTTTTTAAAAAATCCAATCCAGTACATAAGCTATACCATCTTAATAGCAGTTGCATTAAATCCGCATTTCTTGTGTATAATCCCTTTGTATAATATTTTTTTGTTCTAAACGGTGGTGCAAGCAAATAAGCACTTAGTGAACTTGCTGGAATATTATCCACTTGATAACCATCATAATCAATTATAAAAGGTTTATGTGTTATAGGATCATATCTTAAATTGCCCTGTGATACAAAATCAGTAAAAATCAATCCCCTGTCATTACCTTGTTTAATTAAATTTTGTAAGTTTTCCATAACTAAAGCTATTGTTTTTAAATCATAAACTGTATGATTTAGTGAAACATAAAAGTTAGGTTTATCAATATATGGCGTGATTATTTCATTAACTTTACCATTTACCTTAGTATAATCAGTTGGTATAACAATTCCCTCAATATCAGAAAACTTATCCTTAACTTCTAATTTCGCTAATAATATTTTATTTGCTTCATCACTTAAATTCTTATATTTTTTTATTACAAAGTTTCCATCTTTAATAACTTTTACTCTTGAATTTTCTTTTAATAAATTAGACATATTATCTCCTTTTTCACTAGAATGTGCATTATCATAGCAATTTCAATTAATACTGTCAAATTATATCCATCAAAAAAAGAACTACAAATTGTAGTCCTTTAAGTACTTATTTAACTAAATTATGCAAGTTCAACAGTTGCGCCAGCTTCTTCTAACTTAGCTTTAATGTCGTTAGCTTCATCCATTGAAGCGTTTTCTTTAACATTTCCACCTTCGTCAGCTAACTTCTTAGCATCCATTAATCCTAAACCAGTGATATCTCTGATTACTTTAATTACTTGGATTTTAGCTGATCCAGCATCTTTTAATACTACAGTTGCTGAAGTTTTTTCTTCTTCGGCAGCAGCAACTGGTGCAGCAGCTACAGCTACAGCACTTGGATCTACTCCAAATTCTTCCTTCATTGCGTCTACTAATTCTTTAACTTCAAGAATTTTCATTTCTTTTATTGCATCAATAATTTCTTGTGTACTTAATTTTGCCATTATAATTTTCCTCCCTGTTTTTTATTAATTATTTTCTTCTTCTAAGTTTTGACTATGTAAGTCTAAACATATAGCAACATTTTTTACATGCTCCATTAATCCTGCAGCAAACATAGTAAGTAATCCATCTCTTGATGGTACTGTTGCTAATTCATTTAATTCACTTAAGCTTGTTTCTTTTCCATCAACAATTCCACCCTTTAATTCAAGTGCAGGATGAGTTTTTGCAAATTCTGCTAAAACCTTAATAGGTGCGATAGCATCATCTGATGTTGCAATTGCAGATGGACCTTCAAGACAATCATCTAAGTTTATAGATAATTTATCAAAAGCTCTCTTTGTTAAAGTATTTTTATATACTTTATATGAAGCGTTTTGATCACGTAAGTTACGACGTAATTCAGTTATTTCTGAATCTGTTAAACCACGGTAATCAAATAAAATAGCACTTGCAGATTCTTTAACACGCTCTGCTATTTCATTTACAACTTCTTCTTTTTTTGCAATTATAGCTTGATTTGCCATGTCTGTTTCCTCCTTTTTTAGTATCAATAAGTACCTATATAAATTAAAAGATCTCCACAAAGACGTGAAGACCTTAAAATCCTATTTTGATTTAGTCCTCGGTAGGAATATAAGTTATGTGAAATTCACTCCTACTGTCTTTGGTACTTTATAATTAAAGCCATAAAGGCATTAACTACTAATAGTTTATATTATTTTTAATTATTTGTCAAATGATGTTAAATCAACTTTAACACCTGGCCCCATAGTTGAAGCTAGTGTTACACCTTTTAAGTATACACCCTTAGCTGCTTGAGGTTTAGATTTGATGATTACATCCATGAATGTTTTAATGTTATCAATTAACTTTTCATCATCAAATGAAACTTTACCTACTATAGCATGAACGTTAGCATAAGAATCAGTTCTATATTCTACACGTCCTTTTTTAACATCTTCAACAGCTTTTTTAGTATCCATTGTAACTGTTCCAGTTTTTGGGTTAGGCATTAATCCTTTTGGACCTAAAACCTTACCTAATCTACCTAATAAAGGCATCATTTCTGGTGTTGCAATAATTACATCAAAATCTAACCAATTTTCTTTGTCAATCTTAGTAATTAAATCAACATCACCAACATAATCAGCACCAGCTTCTGTTGCAGCTTTTGCAGCATCACCCTTAGCTAATACTAAAACTTTCTTAGTTTTACCAGTACCATGTGGTAATACAATAGCACCTCTTAATTGTTGATCATTTTTCTTAACGTCTAAGTTTAATCTTACGGCGATTTCAACTGATCCATCAAATTTAGATGTTGAAGTTTCTTTTACTAACTTTGTAGCTTCTTCTATAGAATAAAGTTTACCTTTTTCTATTTTACTTAAAGCTTCAGTATACTTTCTACTTTTTTTCTTCATTTTTACCTCCTTGTGGTATATAGCGGATTTTCCTCCCACATAGATAAATCTATATGATTATTATTTTCTATTTATTATTTATTATTAATCTTTTATTTCAATACCCATATTTTTAGCAGTACCAGAAACTATTTTTATAGCTTCTTCAACAGTATAAGCATTTAAATCAGGTAATTTAATTTCAGCAATTTCCTTTAATTGTTCTTTCGTAATTGAACCAACAATCTCTGAAGATCCCTTTGTAGAACCTTTTTTAACATTAGCATACTTCTTAAGTAAGAATGCTGTTGGTGGAGTTAAAAATCTCAAATCAAAACTTCTGTCATCATAAACAGTTATTTCAACTGGAATTATATCTCCCATTTTATCTTTAGTTGCGTCGTTATATTTTACACAAAATTCACCAGAGTTAACACCTAATGGTCCTAATACAGTTCCTACTGGAGGAGCTGGTGTTGCTTTACCTGCTGGCAATTGTAACGTAATCATTTTTGTAACTTCTTTTGCCACGAAAACACCTCCTATATTAATTTTTCGCGAGTGGTCAAATAGCTTTATTTTTTAAATCCGCGCCTTCCACTAATTTCTTTCATCTATATAAAATATATAGCTGCGACTAACATTTTATCACAGCATATATGATAAAAGCAATACTTTTTTTAAATTTATTCCTTTGTAAATTGAGTAAGTTCAAGCTCAACTGTTGTTTCTTGTCCAAATAAATCTATTGAAACATTAGCTTTACCTGCATCTAAATCGACACTAATAATCTTTCCAGCAAGCATTTTAAATGGACCGTCAGTAATTTTAACACTATCACCAACCTCATAATTTGTAACAACAGTTTCTTTATTGTATCCAATTTCTTTAAATAGTCTATCTACTTCATCTGGAAATAATGGAACTGGTTTTGCTCCTTTACCTGATGATCCTAAGAAACCTGTAACACCTGGGGTATTACGAACAATATACCAAGATTCATCAGACATAATCATTTCTACTAGCACATAACCAGGAAATAATTTCTTTAACTTTTCTTTTTTCTTACCATCTTTAATTTCTACTTCTTTTCTAACAGGAACTATAACTCTAAATATATTTTCCTGCATATCCATAGAATTAATTCTCATATCTAATTTTTCTTTTACCTTGTCTTCATGACCAGAATATGTATTAACTACATACCATTGTTTTTGTTCTTCCATATTATCCAATTAACTCCTTTACATAAGATATTAGTGCTATTAACAAATCTGTTGCAACAAAGAATAAACAAATAAATATCATAAATACCAATGTTGCTATCGAAAATTTTAATAATTTTTGTTTAGAAGGCCAAGAAATCTTTTTTGTTTCTAATTTTACGCCTTTAAAAAACTCAGATATTTTATTAAATAAACTTTTTTTCTTTTTAGCTTTTGCCATAATTAATCTCCTAAAAATATTTCAAAATAAAAAACACTTGACGTGTTAACTAACTAAATAGTAACACATTAATAAAAAATAGTCAATCAATTTTATTTAGAATTCCCTTTAACTTTGTTCTTATTCTACTTAATGCACTTTCAACAGATTTATATGACTTACCAAGCATACTTGCTATCTCGTCTGTTGAAAAACCATTTAACTTTAATTCATATACACTTTGTTCAAAAAATGATAAGTCTTTTTTGATGTAACTTTTAAATACATCACTTTTTTCTTTACTAATAAGTAAATCCTCTATACTTTCACTAGCTACATACAAACTATTATCTATAGAAGCATAATCATCAGTTTTATAATCCAAAGACAATGATTCATTTAATATACTATGTTTTTTTCTACTAGCATTTCTTAAAGCAGTTATAATTTTTCTTCTTATACATATAAATGCAAATGTTGAGAATTTTATATCTTTTTGATGTTTAAAATTTTCTAGTGCATCATGAAGCCCAATCATACCTTCTTGATATAAATCAGCTTCTTCTATTCCTTTACCACTTACAAGAGGAGCATATTTCTTTGCATAATAACTTATTGCATCAGAGTACTTCTTATATATTAGTTCATTAGCTTCTTCACTACTATCTTCTATTAAGTACAATAATTCGTCATCTTCTTCATATAACTTTTTTATATCACTCATTTGTGCCTCTTTGTCTTACAACTTCGTATATCATAATTCCTGCTGCTACTGATGCATTTAAACTATTTATCTTACCTATCATTGGAATTTTAACTACAAAATCACAATTCTTTTTTACTAATTGACTTATGCCTTTTCCCTCATTTCCTATTATTAAAGCTACTGGCATATTATAATCAACTTTATCATAATAAACACTATCAGAAAGTGCTGTTCCAACTACCCATACACCATTTTCTTTTATTTTATTTATAAACCTATTTAAATTAGTTGTCATAACTATTTTAACGTTATTTAAAGCCCCTGCACTAACTTTCATTACCGTTTTATTTACCCTAACACTTCTATCTTTAGGTATTATAATATAGTCAACACCAGCTGCTTCACATGTTCTAATTATTGCACCAAAATTATGAGGATCCTCTAAATGATCTAAAATAACAATAAAAGGATTCTTAGGCATATTATTAAACATTTCTGCTTCATCGTAATACTCATAATCTTCAATATCTAATATTATACCTTGATGATTACCTTCCTCTAACTTATTCATCATGTTCTTATTTAAGTATTTTATATTAACATTTCTTTTATTTAATTCATCTATTAATTCTTGATCACTATAGCCCTCTTGTAATAGAACCTTATTTATTTTTAAATTATTACTCAAAACTTCTTTTGCTACATTTCTACCATATACTATCATTTGTTTTCCACCTTATCTATTATAATTTTAATTAATGCTTTTATTCTATTTAAATCATTATTAATGTATAAAGCTCCAAATAATGCTTCTAATGATGTTGCTTTTTTATAATCCTTAATCAAAACATGTTTAGGCTTTGATTTTGGTTTATAATTTCTAGCTCTATTAATTAATAATTGTTCATCATCTGTTAAAAAATTATTATCCATTAAATAATCTATTATTTTAGACTGAGATACTGCACTAACAAACTTTTTTGACATTGTTTGTAATTCATCAATTTTTAAACCATGTTTTGTTACTAAAAAATATCTAATATTAACTTCATAAACAGAATCTCCTATATAAGCTAAATTAGCTACATTTATTTGATTAATATCCATAGCACCACTTCCAACTTTATTTTAACATAATAATATAGAAAAACAAGGTAAAATACCTTGCTAGTCTATTTTTAATATTTTTTCGCCATTTTTTGAATAAAAATACTTTTCTCTTGCATATCTTGCAGCATATTCTGGATTTTTAAGTTTTTCAACATCATCAATTAAAGTTTGTTCTTCTTCTTTTAATGTTTCTAACCTTTTTGTAAGTTCTTTTTTTTCTTGCCTTTTGTTACTTATACTTATAATATTACCAAATGATGATACAACACAAAAACATATAATTAAAATACATATTATTGATGTAAAAAACACTCTTGTTCTTTCTTTAGAAGTTAATTTTCCCCTTTTGCTAGACATTGTACCATCTCCATTATAATAATTATATAATTTTTATATTAAAATTTCAAATACTTTTTCTTTTAAAGTAAAGTATTTTACAAAAAAACATACCAATTATAAAAGAGATAAATAAGTATGAGGATAATATACCATAATTTATTTTATATAATAAATAATAATATAAAAGGAAGAATATTATATTTATTATATATATTAATATTTTTTCTACGTCTTTTCTTTTTATATTTTTAAGTATTCTTTGAATCAAATAAAATATAATTCCACTAAAAAAAGAATAGTATAATACCTTTATTTGAATTGTTATACTCATTTAAACAACCTCGATAACATACCATTTTGTTTCTTATCAGATATACTATCTAAATAGTCAAATGAATTTATAATTCCTTTTATATTTATTGTCCCTTCTACTATATCAAGCTTTATAATTTCTAAACCTTCTCCTTTTATTTCTAGCTGTCCTGAGGTTGTATCAAGATTAAATTCTTCCTCATCAAAACTTAAAATTTTTTTAATGCCACTAATACATGCACTACTTCTATTTGATATAGTAATATTTTGATTTTCAATTTTAAAAGATTCTTCCATATTTACCCTCCTTACTTTAATAATATTAAAAAAAATAGTTCTATATGAACTATTTTTTAAACTTTCTTCTAATTATTATACCTACTACCAATAAAACAACTAATCCACCTATCGCTAATGGATAATTAATTACTTTTCTACCAGTATTAATTGTTACAACTAATTCAGCATCATCTGATGTTCCTTCTTCTTTTGTAACTTGGTTTACTAATTTTACTTGGTAATAATTTATTGTTTTATCCTCATTAGTAGTATTTTTATCACTTATTGTTACCTTTGCAGTAGAATCCTTTTCTTTTATTAAATCATATCCCTCAGGAGCTTGTTTTTCAACAAATCTATATTCACCCTTAGGTAAATTAATAACATTTATTATTCCATCATTTGTATCAAGCATATAAGTTGCATTAGTAGTTTCTGTTGTTGCAGATGATACAAATTCATATATTGCACCTGCTTTATGTACTAATAAAATATCCTTATATACACCATTTTCTTTCTTTTGAAGAGCAAATTTACCACCAGATAATAAACTTCCATTTTCTGTTACTTTTGTAAATACAACACCAGTTACACCATTTAACATTGTAACAGTAGTTGTTTCATCACCATTTCTTACAGTAACATCTTGACTTGGATTACTTGGTAATGTTGTACCGCATGCAGTTGCTATTTCTGTTACCTTATATTTACCAGCTGGTATTAATTCTATATCAAAAGCACCATTACATGTTTTTATCTTATTTGTTGTTCCACTTGGACAAGTATCTGAAATAGAATTATATGTATATTTACCATCAGCAGTTTCTTTTACACAAACGTTTTTATCACCCTGTTTTATTTCAAATATTGGGCCATTCTCTCTGTTATCTTCGTTAGGACAAGTTGCAACAGAACAAGCATCTCCTGTTAATGTTGATTCATTACCATCTGCATCAAGTGTTCTTTTATTCATCTTTAAATGCATCTTTTTATTAACAAATGTTTTCCCAGAAGTTGCATAAGATGAAGAACCAGCTTTATTTGTCTCTAAAACAGTAATTGTTTGAGGTGTGCTATCAACAACATATCCACTAGGTGCAGAAACTTCAACAGCAACATATTCACCTATGTGTTCAATATCAGTTTTTACTGCAGTACCATCTGCTCCTGTTGTTATAGTTGCAAGTTTATTAGAACTATTACATGAAGAACCTGATGAAATAACATTAGCAGAGCAAATATAAAAACTAACTCCACTTAATGGATTACCACTATCATCTTTTTTGTATACTTTTAATTGATACTTTGGTTTTTCTCCTGTATAAAATGAAATATATACAGATTTTGTATTTGATCCTCTTGCAGTAGCTTGAGGATATTTACCATTTGATTGAGCTTTTCTCTTAACTAAATATTTTATAGAACCATGATCTCTTAATTTATGAGCAGATCCATCTACACCATTTTTTGTAATATAAGCTAACTCTAATTCAACTGTAGCAGGAGAAGATGAAGATATTTCTTTACCTGTGTTAATAGATAATGTACCGTTTGATAAACTAACTTCACTACTTGATAGTCCTGAAATTGATTTTATTTTATAATAATTTAATTCACTACTACTAATAGTTTTAGAAAATTTTTCGGTTTTAGCATTATATGATGAAACTTTTACTGGATGAGATTTTGAACCCCCAGATGCACTTGATGAACTATAAAAACCTGAAGTTGGTGTTGTTTTAAAACGAGCTGCACAAGCTAAAGTTTCTTTATAAGCTTTATATAATTTATTTCTCTTTGCAGAATAATTATTAAGTGCCGATGATGAACCACTTATTATTTCGTACATTGAAGTTACTCCTGATCTACTTCCAAATACAGAACCAGATGGTTCATATGGTTTATAATTACCACCTAATATTTTACTATAATTGATGTTAGCTCTTTCACGTGAGATAAGTTCCCAAACTATTGATTGAGTACTTATTATACTGTAATCATTCTCATACCAACATGATAAAACATAAGATAAATCTGTATCTAGATTATTAACTCCATAAATATCCCAAGTCCAATGACTATCACTACTTTTATTTGGCGCATTAGTTGTAATAGAAGCACCAGTTATCTTATTACCTGATTCAAGTGCTACTCCAGGTTCAATACAATACCATCTTGTTCCTTTATAATCCGAAGCTCCATCTGTTATTTTAAAACCTCCCATAAATTTGGTTTGTCTTTCCAGACTACTAGAGCCTTTTCTTGTATTATATTTTACGTTAGGCAAATTTAAATTATTTTCCCATATTTTTGTTTCTTTAATTGTATATGTATTTGCAGCATTAACATTAAGAGGTATTAATAGTAATGAAATTGTTAATATAAAAGCTGTTTTAAATTTACTTAGATTCTGTTTCATCTATTCTACCTCCTAATATTTGAAGATCACTTATATATGCATTATTAACAAATGATCCTGCTTCTTTACTAGATATATCAAACGATATAGTTAAATATTCCTTATCATTTTCTTTAATTAACTTATCACTTAATGAAGTGTTTAATAAAGAACCATCTTCCTGAACTTTCCAATTTTTATTTTCATCATACTTATCATTGAAAGTCATACCATCAGGTATACTTTCTATTACACTTTTAACATAACCTGGGTAATACATAACATTTTGAATTTCTAATAGATAAGTTACTTTTATTTTTACCTTACTCATATTTCTAACATCTAATTTAGCTAACTTAGTTTTACCATAATCTTTTGTTGTTTTAACGCCTAATGAATCAGTAATTTCTGCTTTAGTAATATATTTAGAGATTTTTGGCTTAAATGATTTTCTAAGTGTTAATCCTAAGTTAACATATCTATAAATTCTTGTTTCAGATGTTATTAATAAATCATCGGTTCTAATCGTAGATACTTTTTTCTTCTTATCTGTTGAATCTTTATTATTTTCATTATTATCATCAGATGATGAATCACTACCAGATGAATCTGAATTAGATTGATCTGTGCCATTAGTATCAGAAGATGAAGAATCATTATCTGACGAATCATTATTTGAATCGTTTGTTATACCATCTTCAACATAAGTTATATCTTCTCTAAAGACAGATATTTTACTCTTATCATAATAATCTTCAGAAGGTCTTGTTGTTAAACCATATTTTTCAGTGTTAAATGAAGCTGTTATATAGTACTTGCCTTCCGCAACTCCAGTAAATGTATATTTTCCATTACTATTAGAAGTTGTTGTATCAAGAAGTTCATCTGTATTAGAATCATATAATTTTAATATAACTCCCTCTACTTTTTTCTCACTATCATCCATGATTCCGTTTACCGTAAAGTCTTCAAATACATCTCCTGTTATCTTTTTACTTATTACCTCAAGTGAAATTTGATGGAATTGAGAATAAGCTGAATCTTCTTTATAAGTTCTATAACTATCAAATTTATATACATCCGCTGGATTATTATCCTTGATTGTATATTTCATATTTGTTTCTATACTAGCATTCGGTAAAAGCTGTGAATATTTTAGACGATAAGCAGTAAACCCACTATATGAACCACTAGCTGTTTTATATTTATCACAACTTGTCCATTCAATTAAATTTGAATTTACAACAGAATCTTTTGTAACATTACTAGGATCTGTATTAGTACACATAACTTCTGATAAACTACCAGATACCTTAGGAAGCATAATTTCAAATGTACCTGAGTATCCTTTTGTAGCATTATTAGCAACATAAGGAACTATTGAATATGCATACAAATCATTAAATGTTTTATCAGTGTTATTATGGAATTTTATAGAATGAATAAAGTTTTCATTCTTATCAACATTTGACACATAATGTGTTCCATCTTCGTTATATAAATATTGACCGTATGAAACATCTAGTGTATTTTTAATATTTAATGTTTTTGATAATGATTTAAAGTTTACATAATCAGAAACATCATTATATATAGAGTTTGTTTTTGCTGTACCATTATCTGATAATATAATTTCTGATGTTGTTGATTTAATAACTATATTACTTGTATCAGCATTTACATCTATATTGAAATCAAAGTACAAAGGTTCAATCCAAGTATTTGGTTCTACTCCTGTATATGTATATGTTAATGTTGTTTCTCCGTTAGCATTATAAGATATAGTTGGAATAATTGTATTATAATTTTCATTATATACATAGTTAACACCCTTTGGTAATGTTACAAAAGCTTTAACAGAACTTATTGTATTATATCCTAATGACGCTGATGATAAGTTTAATGCTGGCGAAATAACATCAGTAAATAACGCTGCTCTATAGGTATCATTTTTTGAAGCATCAAACGTTAATTCTTCTGCATCAACTAATGAACTATTATCCTCATCACTAACAGACTTACCAAATCTTAATTCAGATCTAACCTTATAAGGAGTAATATAAGTATCTGGAGTTGCTGCAGTTTTTACCAACGTAGTATTACCAGATGCAAATGTAACTCCAGCGTTATTAAATTTTAGAGTTGATACATCTTGTACAGAAGTGATTGTTTTAACCCTATATTTAGTACTCAATTCTACCACAGATCCTGGTTCTATATCTATATTAGTAATGTTTACTTTTATAGATGTAATAGTATCTGTACCACTTTGATAAGAATCTGGATCATATTCAGTACCAGTTTTTCCTACCCACTTAACAGAATATACTGGCAATTTAGAACTATCAGAAGTTCCATATGATACTCCATCCCCATCAACTATATCACATTCAATAAATCTATTTGAATTACTAGAATCAATAGTATCATATATAGCTATTGGATTTAAATTTATATCTACAGGTATTGTAACATCTAAACTTTTTAAATTTGAATCAGCATCATATCCATAGTTAAAAATTGTTTCAAGTGTAACATCTTCTCCCATAGCAGCTGTATAATATTTATTAGGTTTTACTGAATCAACTTTCTGATTAGCACCCTTTTCTACTATATATAAATTATTTTCTGAAGAATTTGTTCCTATTGAACTATTGCTAGCATCAACACATTTTGAATTTGAATTACTACCATCTTGTTTCATAGATGCATACATACATATTTTAGTTTCTGTTGTTGCATTTGAAACAGCCTCTGTTGTTGCAAAATATGAACCTACTGCATAAAAT
Organism: Mycoplasmatota bacterium; assembly: GCA_022768045.1. Classification (GTDB taxonomy): domain Bacteria; phylum Bacillota_I; class Bacilli_A; order RF39; family UBA660; genus Aphodocola. The sequence continues at coordinate 41,052 of JALEND010000069.1, forward strand.
GATGTTCCATTAAGTTTTGTAAATGTACTTGCACTATTAGAAAACTTAATATCTTTAATCTTAAATAAGTATGAAGATATATCAACAGTAATAACCTTTGTTAATGAAACTTCATAATAAGAATTAGTTATTTTTGTTTTTAAAGTATTTTGTCCTAATGATAAGTTGCTTACTTCACTTCCATCAGAATTTAAAATACTACATGATTCTGAACTAGTACATGATTTTGCGTTTAAGTCCCATGTTCCACCAGCTTTTCTTACATAATACTTATTATTAGAAGCTATATTCTTTGATAAATCCCATCCAGCTACAGAATAGTTTTTAACTCCATAAGCTGGAACTGTTATTTCAGATGATAAATTTTCTTTTATAACCAATTTTCTTGATATAACATATTTATCAGTTACCTCATCTTTATACGATTGATATAATGTACCAACATATGTTTTTAAATCATCAGGTGCTATTATCTGCGCTGAATCTATTTTTCCATCAACTGGAGCTGATTTACTATATGTTACATTAACAGTATTAGCCTTAACATTATTTTTTATATATCCTAACTTAGTAATCCAATTTCCTGCACCGTTTTCGTTTATCAATTCTCCTTTTTTTAACGTTAAACTTTTTGGTCCGATTAACTGATAATCCCCCTCTGAATCTTTTATTATTACTTTTCTCTTTATAGTTGTAGTAGCATTATTATTTTCATTTGCTATTTGATACTCAATATAATAAGTTCCTGCTTGTGATGATTGATTAAATGTAGGAGATA